>JACPQP010000322.1 GCA_016190465.1 Chloroflexota bacterium | reverse complement strand
GGGTTGGGCCGTGCCACCGTGCCGCTCCCCTACCCCCAGTATTGGGGGAAGGGGCCGTGTGATGAGGGCCCTTCCCGCGGCAGGCGGCTACCACAATCGTGTGGCGCTCCCAGTTGGTAGTTGCTGGCCGCCACTGGCGGTTGACGCGACCCACCGGCGGGCGGTATCCTTCCTGAGGGCGCGATGGCGCTCAGACGAGATTCCTCGAGGTGGTGCCCCCGTGAAGCTGAGCTTTATGACCTTCGCCTGTCCCGAGTGGGATGTCCCGTCCATCCTCGACGCCGCCCGGCGGTACGGCTCCGACGGGGTGGAGATCC
This sequence comes from Chloroflexota bacterium, assembly GCA_016190465.1. Lineage (GTDB taxonomy): Bacteria > Chloroflexota > UBA6077 > FW602-bin22 > JACPQP01 > JACPQP01. The sequence goes on along the minus strand of JACPQP010000322.1, from coordinate 4,061 downwards.
GGGTGTCGGCCAACCACCGCCACGGCGTCGAGGTCGACCTTCCGTCCGCGGCCCGCGCGGCGGTCCGGCGGCAGTTTGCGGACGCGGGAGTTGCCGTGAGCTGCGTCGCCACATCGCTGACGCTCGTGTCGCTGGACCGGGCGGCTGCCGCCGACGCCCTCCGCCGGCACCTGGATCTCGCGGCCGATCTCGGCGCGCCGGTCATCCGGGTGTTCTGCGGGCGTCTGCCCGAGGGGACGACGCTCGACGTCGCGGTCGAGCGTGTCGCCGATAGCCTGCGGGCCGGCGCCGACCAGGCCGCCGCGGCCGGTGTGTGCATCGGATTGGAGACGCACGACAGCTTCTCCCTCGGCCGCACCGTCGGGCGGACGCTGTCCCAGGTACCTTACCCATCCGTCGGGGCCGTCTGGGACGTGCAGCACCCCTTCCTCGGCGGGGAGTCGCTGGCCGAGACGGCGGGTTTCTTGCGGGGCCGGGTTGTCCACACCCACTTCCACGACTTTGTTCGGACCGAGCGCACCGGGCGGCTCGCGGGTGAAGGGCGCGCCTGGCGAATCGTCCCCCTCGGCCAGGGCCTGCTCCCCATCGACGAGACGCTCGGGGAGCTCCGGTCGCTGGGCTACACGGGCTACCTCTCTGGCGAGTGGTGGCCGGAGATGGTCGGCGAGGCGGACGTGGCGATTCCCGCCTACGTTGCCGCCCTGCGCATGGTAGAATGCGCATCGGGGCGGGGCACTGGCGACGCCGGATGGACCTCCACACCGCTTTGACCCGTCGGAGGGTACTGAAAGAAAGAAATGACTGTACTGACATACGGCATCGCTCTGATCGGCGCCGGAGTCATCGCCCCGACCCACGCGGCGGCCATCGCCCAACTGCCCGAGGCACGGCTGGTGGCCGTCTGCGACGTAGTCGAGGGCAAGGCGAGGGCGCTGGCCGACCGCTTCGGGGGCGAGGTGGAGACCGACTACCGCCGGCTGCTGGCGCGGCCCGACGTCGACGTCTGCGAGATCGTGACCCCCAGCGGCACCCACGCCGAGCTCGGCATCGCCGCCGCCGAAGCCGGCAAGCACGTGATCGTCACCAAGCCCATCGACGTCTCGCTCGCCCGCATCGATCGCCTGATTGAGACCTGCCGGCGCCACCGGGTGAAGCTCGGCGCGATTCACCAGTTTCGCTCCTACACGGTGTACCGCCGGCTGAAGGCCGCCATCGACCGGGGCGAGCTTGGCCACCTTCTCCTGGGGAACGCCTTCGTCAAGTGGTACCGGGCCGAGAGCTACTACCAGAGCGCCGACTGGCGCGGCACCTGGGCGCTGGACGGCGGTGCGTTGATGAACCAGTCGATCCACTGGATCGACGTCCTCCAGTGGCTGTTGGGGCCGGTCGCCAGCCTCAGCGCCCACACGGCGACGCTCGATCACGCGATCGAAGTGGAGGACATCGCCAGCGCGGCGCTGCGGTTCCAGAATGGGGCCCTCGGCGTCGTCCAGGGCGCCACCTGCATCTACAAGGGCCTGCCCACCCGCATCGAGGTGCACGGACAGCGCGGCAACGTCGTCGTCGAGAACGAGCAGGTGGTGCTGTGGGACGTGGCGGGACAGGCCGACTCGGCGCCGGGAGGGGAGGCGGGGGCGGGAGGCGGCTGGGCCTCCGATCCGGCCGCGGGCCTGCACACCGGCGTGGCGGCCCACGTGGAGCAGATCCGGGATGTGCTCCGGGCCATCGCCGAGGACCGGGAGCCCGAGCTGAACGGCCCGGAGGCCCGCAAGGCGGTGGAGATCATCCTGGCGATCTACCGCTCCCACCGGGAGGGGCGCCGGGTGGACCTGCCGCTGGCAGCGGTGCAGTAGGGATACCCACGAGTGAGCGCGGATTCTACGGCAGCCGTCCGGGCGACCCCGTGGTGGGTGCCGGCTGCCCTGGCCTGGTCATTCCTGACGGTGCTGCCGTCGCCGGGTTTCGGCGACTCGGCGTCGAGCACGCTCGGTCAGCGCGAGATCGGCCGCGCGCTGACGCTGTTTCCAGTTGTGGGTGCGCTGCTGGGCCTCGGGCTCGGCGCGATCGGGCTCCTGCTCGACCTGGCGCTGCCACCGGGGCCCGTCGCCGCGCTCATCCTGGCGTTCGGCGCATTCGTGAGCGGGGGGCTTCACCTCGACGGTCTGATGGACACGGCCGATGGCGTTTTCGGCGGGCACACGCCGGCGCGGCGACTGGAGATTCTGAAGGACAGTCGGGTGGGCAGCTTCGGCGTCCTGGCCGGCGTCCTGGCGCTGCTCGGCCAGTTCTCGGTCCTGAGCCTGTGGACCGGCGGCGCGCGGCTCACCGCGCTGGTCGGCGCGCTCACGCTCGCCCGCTGGGCGATGGTCCTCGCGCTGGCCACGTTCCCTCCAGCCCGGCCCAGCGGTTTGGGCGCGACGTTCCGCGCGGCAGCGACCAACAGGGCGCTTGCCGTCGCGACGGCTCTCACCGTCACCATCGTCGCACTGACCGGTGGGCCCGTGGGCCTGATTGGGCTGGTCGCAACGGGAGCAACGACGTTGTTGCTCGGCCGGTTCCTGACGCACCGTATCGGCGGGCTGACCGGCGACTGCTATGGTGCGGCTAACGTCGTCGCGGAGACGCTGGTGCTGTACCTCTACCTCGCGCTCGGTCCGCAGCTCGCGGTCCTCAGGCGGGCGTAAGAGAGCGCCAGAGGAAAGGGAACGAACGACCTTCACCACAAAGACACGAAGGGCACCAAGGAGTCACCGCTCGTGCGTCGCGTCTCTCTTTGTGTCCTTCGTAGTGGGTTGCGGAAAGTATCTAGCGGCTCCGGGTAGGTCCAGGAAGGGCCGCAGCCCTTCCTGGCGGGGTTTGGGGTGTCCCCAAAACCATCAAAAACTTTCTGATACCTACTAAGGAGTGGAACGACAGGTGAGAGACTCACGCAACGGCGAACGTCTGGCAACGCTGGCGCTGGCGGTGGCGCTGGACCTCGCGCTGGGCGAGCCGCCAACGGCGGTGCACCCGGTCGTCGGGATCGGCCGATTGATCGGCGTGCTGGTGAAGCGAGCGCCAGGCTTGCCCATGGACCGCGAAGCCGCCTCCTCTTTCCGACCATGTTTCCGCCCATGTTTCGGAATGGCGAGCGGGCCGTCGCGTCAGCTCGCCTACGGGGCGGTGCTCACCGCGACGACGATCGGGGCCACGGCGCTCGCCGCGCTCGCCGCCGAGGCGCTCCTGGGGCGCCTGCCGCGCGCGGTTCGTGTCCCCCTGCGGGCGCTGTTCCTCAAGCCTTCGTTCGCCGTCGCCGCGCTGTTCGCGGCCGCTCGTGAGGTGGAATGGCGACTCGCCGCCGGCGACCTCGACGGTGGCCGGGCGGCGCTGCGCAGCCTGGTCAGCCGGGATTCTTCGGCCCTGGACGCGTCGCTGGTCGCGGCGGCCACGGTCGAGTCCGTGGCCGAGAACGCTGGCGATTCGATCGTCGCGCCGCTGGTCGCCTGGTGGTGGCTCGGGCTGCCGGGCGCGTACGCGTACCGAGCAGCCAACACTCTCGACGCGATGATCGGCTACCGTGGTGAGTACGAGTATCTCGGCAAGGTAGCCGCCCGGCTGGACGATCTGCTGAACCTCCTGCCGGCGCGCCTCACCGCGCTGGCGATCGCGGCTGGCGCGCTGGTCACGGGTAGCGATGCCCAGGGGTCGCTGCGGATCGCCTGGCGCGACCATGCGCGGACGGCGAGCCCGAATGCCGGCTGGCCGATGAGCGCGATGGCCGGCGCCCTGGGCGTCGAGCTGGAGAAAGTCGGTCACTACCGGCTCGGCGACCCCACGCGACCGGCCGAGGCCGCGGACATCCGCCGCGCCCGGCGCATCGTCGGGGTGGGCTTCGGCGCAGCCGTGGCGGCCGTCGTCGGAGTCCGATGGCTGTTCAGGAGACCCCATCTCCTGGTGGGGCGCCTTCGGCACCTTCTGGCACCTTGTAGTAGGTATCAGAAAGTTTTTGATGGTTTTGGGGACACCGCACACCCCGCCAGGAAGGGCCGCGGCCCTGCCTGGACCTACCCGGAGCCGGTAAG
>JACPQP010000312.1 GCA_016190465.1 Chloroflexota bacterium | reverse complement strand
CTCAGGTCGCTGGAGCCGGCGAGCGGGGAGCACGCCCGATGCCGGATCATCTAGGCCAGCAGACGCAGTTCCCTGGCTCTGGCCAGGGCCTGTGTCCGGCTGTTGACGCCAAGCTTCTCGTAGACGGTGGCGACGTGTCGCTTCACCGTACCGACCGCGATGACCAGCGCGTCGGCGATCTCGCGGTTCGACAGGCCGGCGGCGACGAGGCGCAAGACCTCGATCTCGCGCGCGCTGAGCGGATCGACGAGGGGAGACGACGTGGGGACAGAGACTGGTCGAGCTGCGCCAAACGCGGCCAGCAACCTTGTCAGGTAGTCCGGCGAGAGGCCCCGCGCGTGGGCTTCGTGCAGCAGGGCTGCCATGGCCGGGCCGAGGTCGACAAAGAGACGCACGTACCCCTCGGGCTCGGCCAACCGCAGCGCCCGTTCCAGGGCGACGAACGCCCGGCTCGAATCGCCCCGGGCTCGCTGGGCCAGCGCCTCCAGGGCCAGCGCTTCGACGACGACGGCCATCCGGCCTGCCGCTTCGGCCAACTGGAGGAGGCGACCGAGCAAGACCAGCGCGCGATCGAGCGTGTTCGCGCCGGCTCCCCGCTCTCCTTGAGCGATCAACACCTGCGCCAGCGCCACCCGCGCGATTTCGTACCGGTAGGTTCTCTCGTCGTCGACGCCGAATCGCGTCTCCTCAACCCAGCCGTTCGCCGCTGGGAGATTGCCCTGCGCCAGCCAGATACGGACGTGAAACTGATGGAGTTGAGTCCCCCACTCCGGCATCTCGGCGGCTTCGACCAGCGGCTTCACCCGCAGGATCTCCTCGAAGGCGCCCTCGACGTCTCCCCTGGCGAGCCTCACCTTGCCGATGGCCAGGTGGCCGAAGACGAGAGCCTGGGTGTCGCCGCCTAGCTCGGCCAGTTGCGCCCCCTGCTGAAGATGGTGCAGCGCAGTCGGGAGGTCATTCCACTCGTAGAGCAGCTCGCCCATCCGGATGTGGGCCCACCCCATCAGCGGCACGGCAACCCCAGCCCGGTTCGCCTGATCCGAGATCAAGTGCAAGGCCTCTCGCCGGAACTCGCCTGCGCGCCGCAACTGGCCTCGCATCATGGAGAGGTCCCCGAGGGCGCTGAGCGGGTGGACGCCGATGAACGGGATGGGCGCCCGCCGAGCAATGCGGAGCGCCGCCTGATAGGGCTCGACGGCCGATAGCCATTGGCTACTGCGCCGGTAGGCATCGCCGAGCGCGATGTTCACCGCGAACCGAAAGAAGAGGTCGTCCTCCGGCAAGCCCTGGAACGCCTGGTTGGCCAGCTTGACCACCCTCTCGAGATCGTTCTCGAAGCAGGCGAGAATGGCGCGAGTGCTGGCCACACGAGCCAACTGCACGCGGGTATCGCAGGCTGGTTCGGGGACGTCCGCATTCAGGTGTCTTTCGACCTCCTCCAGGCGCTTGAGACAGGTCGTCGGCTGTCCAGCGAACATCAAAAACAGGGCGCGGCCGATGCCGAGCAGCGGACGAGTGGTGAGAAGCTGGCCTGGAAGACTCTGGAGCCATTCGCCCACGATCCGGTACTGCCCGTACCCGAGCTTCAGTGCGAAGTACTCTTCGACGACCCGCGCCGCCCGCTCGAAGTCCTGGCCAGAGACGGCGTGGCGAAATGCCTCGTCTGGGAACCCGTTGTCCGCATACCAGGCGCTGGCCCGCCGGTGGAGCGTGGTGACTTCGTCTGCCGACGTTTTCTCCAGGTGGCTGCGCAGAAACTCGGCAAAGAGCTGGTGGTAGCGGTACCACTGCCGTCGGTTGTCCAGCGGCACGAGGAACAGGTTGGCCCGGTCCAGAGCTTCGAGAACAGCCTGGCCATCAGCTCGGCCGGTGACGGCATCGCACAGCGGCCCGCTGAGGCGCTCCAGGATCGCGGTCCGCTGGAGGAATGCCCGGATCTCTTCGGGCTGCTGGCCGAGGACTTCCGCGGCCAGATAGTCGGCGATGTGGCGATCGCTCCCGCTCACCGCTTCGACCTGGTGAGACAGCGGACTGCCCCCACGCAGCGATAGCGCGGCCAGTTGGAGCCCGGCGATCCAGCCTTCGGTGCGGAGCGTCAGTGCGGCAACGTCGGCCGCTGCCAGATCGAAGCCGGCGACGTGTCTGAATAACTCAACCGCCTGGTCGGTCGTGAACCGCAGATCGTCGGCCCGGAGCTCGATGAGCTGGCCACGGGCGCGCAGCCGCGCGAGGGGAAGCGGGGGATCGGTACGGCCGCTGATCACCAGGTGCATCTGCGGCGGGAGGTGCTCGACGACGAATGCCAGGGCATCGTGGATCGCCGGCTCGGTGACCAGGTGATAGTCGTCGAGCACCAGCGCGAAGTGGCCTGGCCGAGCGGCGGCCTCGTCGAGGAGGGTCGACAAAAGCCGATCGACAGGTGGACTGAGCGAGCCAGCCAGCAACCCCAGGGGCCTGTCTCGGATCTCGGCCTCGATCGCCGCCCAGGCAGCGACGACACAGCCGAGAAACCGAGCCACGTCGTCGTCGCCCTCGTCCATCGAGAGCCACGCGACGGGCAATTCGGCCCGACGCGCCCAATCGACCAGGAACGTCGTCTTCCCGAAGCCGGCCGGCGCCGAGATCAGCGCGAGCTTTCGATCCACGAGCTGGTTCAGTCGCTCGATCAACCCGGGACGCGCGACGAGCCCGGGGCGTCGTGGCGGGACGGCGAGCCTGGTGGCGAGAAGTGGAATCGTCATCACCCCCATTATACCGACGATACCGACCAGGTGGTCGTCGGCAACCAGTGATCAGTCATCAGCAGCGACCGTGGCCCAACGGCCCTCACCCCCGGCCCCTCTCCCACAGGGAGAGGGGGAAAGGAAGTCCCTTCAGGGGCGCCAGGCAGCCATCTTGACTTCCGTGGAGAATCGGATTATCCTATTCTAGGAGCCTGACGATGGGCAATCGGAGCCGATCCGAAAACGCCCCCGGTGCTGGGGAGGGGGTATCTGGATAGGCCCTGGCGTCAGTGTGACGGACCGAGGACTGGCATGGAGACGAAGATCACCGCCACGGAGTTGGCGAAGAACCTCTCCGACGTGCTCAACCGGATTCGGTACCGTGGCGAGCGGTTCGTGGTCGAGCGCAACGGCGAGCCGGTGGCGACCCTCGCACCGGTGCAAGCCCCGCCGGGGATCACTGTTGGCGAGCTTATCGCGCGGTTGGGCGACCTCGGCCTCCCCGGCGATGGCTTCGCCGACGATCTCGAGGCGATCCAAGCCGGGCAGCCGAAGGTCGCGTTTCCCGAATGGCCCTCCTGATCGACTCCAGCGTCTTCATCACCATGGAGCGGCGGGGCCAGCGCCTGAGCGCACTCGCTCGAGTCGTGCCCGGCGAGCCCCTGGCCCTGGCGACCATCACTGCGGCCGAACTAGGTCTCGGAAAGTTCACCTGCGTCTCGGGAAGGTCCAGGAAGGGCGGAGCCCGTCCTGGCGGGGTTTGGGGTGTCCCCAAAACCATCAAAAACTTTCTGATACCTACTGAGTTGCTCGTCGGCGTCCATCGGGCAGGTTCCCCAGCGCACCGGTTCCGGCGGGAAGCCTTCGTCGAGGCGATCCTCGAGACCATCCCGGTGCTTCCATTCGACCTGCGGATTGCCCGAATCTATGCCCGCCTCTCCGCGCAGCTCGCCGCGGCCGGCCAGCCGGTCGGCGCGCACGATCTGCTCATCGGCGCCACTGCCCTGGCCCACGGCTGCCCGGTCCTCACCGAGAACGTGCGGGACTTCCACCGGGTTCCGGGGCTCGTGGTCCAACGGCCGAACTGGTGATGGGTGGCTGATGGCCTCATCCGGCGCGCTCCCCAAGCCATTCCCGCGCGCCGGGGCTCTTGCGCCAGGCCGCCATCTGCTCGGCGGCGCAGTAGATCGCCTCGCTCTCGTCCCCCCAGCCCACATACTGGGGTAGCCTGCGCGGTAACTGCTTCCGCCCCAGCAAGTATGCCGGTACGTGCGGGTTCTGCTGCTCCGCCTCGGCCCGCAGTTCCCGGGCGTGTGGGGTGTCGCCCTCGGTGCGAAAGGCGTGGAGGGCGCGGCCGTACAACCAGACGGCGGCGGCGTCGTCCGGGTAGAGGTCCAGCAGCTTCTCCAACTGGGCGTCGTCGCCGCCTTCCAGGAGCCAGTTGAGCAGGATGTAGCGCACCCCCTGATTGTCGCCGGGATTCAGCCGGAGCATGTCCCAGGCGTGGGCGATCGCTTCCTGCCGCTTGCCCATCGGCCAGAGGGCCTGGGACAGCCCGAGGCGCGCCCGCATGTAGGGCCGAGTCTCGACGATGCCCCAGAAGTGCCCGATGTTCTCCTCGAAGGCTCCCTTCCCCAGCGCCCGCTCCCCCGCGGCCACTCCTCTGGAGTAGAGGTCGGCCGCCTCCCTCGGGTTCCGCGCCGTCTCCTCGGCCAGAAGGACGTAGGCGTCGGCGCAGTCCGGGGAGACTTGCAGCGCCTTCAGCGCCAACCGGACCCGCTCCCGGGGGGCCGGAGACTCCCAGGCGTCGAACATCAAGTCCTGAGCTCTCTCCAGCGGTGTTCCGGCCTGCCGACGTGGCACGCCGCCCCTGGTGAGCATGTCCTGAAGGAAGGCGTTGGCCTCCTCGATGGAGCCGAACTCCCGGTCCGACAGAAGCGCGCCGACGTCGGCCATAGTTCGCTCGGTGGCGCGGCGAAGGGCGTGAGGGGACAGGTCTTCCTCGGGGCCTGCCACGGCTTCATCCTCCGGGCGGAAAAGCTCGGCCTCCGTCTCCTTGCGGTGACGGATGGCGGCCTGCACCTCGGGCGTCACAGCCTCGGCCGGCATCCACGTCTGGATACCCGAATCCACGAAGCGCGGATCGGCGTTCAGCACCGTCTCCAGGGGATCCGGGGCCACCGCAGAGCGATAGAGCCCCCGGCCCAGCGCGGCCGCGGCCAGGTCCCAGATGAACAGTTGGTGCCACGGGTTCTTGAGAAGGACCTGGTGGGCGACGTCGGCCAGCTCTCGGTTCCGCTGCGCCATCGCGGCCTCGTCCCGCTTCCGACGAGGCTCAAGCCATGCCTCGCCGCGGCCCGCCTCCGTGTCGACCACCCGGATCAACAGGGAGTCCCCCACCGCGGCCTGGTTCTCGACCAGGTAGCGACGGAGCCCTTCGGGCATCGAGCTGCCCCATACTCCATTCCCAAAGAAATCGGGTGACAGGGCGACATCGTCGCCGTTGGGTAGCCGCACCTGGACGGGCCGAATGACCCTGCGCTTCTGGATCTCGAGGAAGCTGGGCCAGAGGGCGTGGCGAATCTCGTCGGAGTAAATCAGCGGGTGGTCCGCCGGCTCCTTCTCCACGAGTGGCAGCCGGAGCAGGCTGCCCTGCACCAGGTGAGGCAGATAGCCGTAGCGACCGTCCCCAAGGCTGAGCAGTTGTCTCCCCTGGGTCAACGCGTGGCGGATCGTTGCCCGGGGATCTCGGGTGGTGACCCTCCGGCGTCTGTTTACCTCGTCGAAGATCTCCTGAAACGTCAGTGGCCGTCCCGCCGACCTGAACGCTTCGTACACCAGATCCGCGTAGCTGGGCTCGCCCTTTTGCGCCATACCTGCCCTCCCCGCACGATATCGGTCCGTGCCTCGATCAACAGTATACACCGCGCCGCCATCCCAGCCAGGCAAGAAGCCCGTAGAGCCGAGGGCGGCGGTTTGCGGTCCCGTTCGTAAGTAGGTATCAGAAAGTTTTTGATGGTTTTGGGGACACCCCAAACCCCGCCAGGACGGGCTCCGCCCTTCCTGGACCTTCCCAGGACGCAGGTGAACTTTCCGAGACCTACTTCGCGCTCGGCACGAAGATCTCACTCCAGCCCCATCGCCCGGATCGCGGCGTTAATCGGGTCGGTGTAGAAGACGGGTTGCAACCTGTTCAGGATCTCGTCGGGCACGTCGGCCAGGTCGCGCTTGTTCTCGCTGGGGATGAGCGCCCGCTTCGCCCCCGCCTCGCGTGCCAGCTCCAGGCGCTCTGGCAGGTTGGCCACTCGGTGCAGCATCCCTTTTACGCTCATTTCCCCGGCCACCACCGCGGTCGGATCGGTCGGTCGCTCCAGGAGCGCCGAAACCAGAGAGATGAAGAAGGCGATGGCCGTTTCTGCTCCCTCTTTCGCCTGGTTCAGGTTCACCGCCTGCACCGTGAAGTCGTACTGCTTCGGATCCCGGTCGATCCCAAGGTCGCGGATGTGCGCCTTCAAGTATGCATCGGCGGCCTTGAGCGCCTCCCGCATCACCGGCGATAGGTTGCCGAGCGGGATGATGCGGCCGCTGCCCGGGTTGACCTGGGTCTGGATCAAGAACAGAGCAAGCTTACGGTCACTCGGGTCCGAGCCGATCGTGTAGACGGAGCCTGCCGGCAGCGGGTCGCCGGTGATCAAGAGGCCGCCCCCGCTCTCGGGTACGCCCACGTACTTCTGGGCGCCCGTGTCGCGGTCGGTGTAGCTGAAATTGACGTCCCAGTACTCGAGGCCACCCATCTTCTTGAGCTGCTCCTTCACCCGCCGGCGCATCTCCAGGGCGAACTCCACGTACTCCGCCAGCTCCTCCCTGGTGACGTTGCCGTCCGGGTGCAGCAGCTTCACCAGGGCGCTCACGGTCTTGCGCACCGCCTTGGCGTCGCGTCCACCCACGTGGTTGCCGAACGCGAAGGAGCGTTCCGGCAGGTCCACGTAGCTCGTCTTGCGCAGCCCGCGCAGCACCTCGGCCAGGTAGTCGGAGACGAAGCCAAAGTGACTCGTGTACAGCTCGTCGCGCGTCTTTCCCAGCTCCCAACCCGGCAGGTAGAAGTGGATACGGTCGAAGAAGGCGGTGTCCATCTCTTTGGGCATCGGGTAGAAGAGGTGGGAGGTGCGCTGGATGGTCTGCACGTCACCGTCGAGGTTGCCCAGAAAGACGACCGAGCCCTCGGCAGTGATGATGTCTCGACCGCGACTGAAGGAGCCGTCCTCCATGTAGTTCTTCATGATGTTGATCCCGGACTTGTCCGGGAACTTGACCCCGGCTGCCTCGTCGAAGGCGACGCAGTCCCAGAGGGCGACGAGCCCGCGCTGGCCAGTGGCGAGGTTCACGAAAAGCTGCGGTACGGTGGTCTGGCCGCCCGAGACAAGGTGGCTGTAGGGGCTGATCTGCTGGTAGACGAAGCTCTTGCCGGTGCCTCGCGGCCCCAGCTCGACCAGGTTGAAGTTGTGCTCGACGAGCGGGATCAGCCGGGCGAGATAGAGCAGCTTGCGGCGGTGGGTGAAGTAGGGCTGGCTCGGCT
>JACPQP010000305.1 GCA_016190465.1 Chloroflexota bacterium | reverse complement strand
GTTCTGTCGGATTCGAGGCTATATCTCGACGCTGCGCAAGCAAGGTCTCCCGATCCTCTCCGCACTTGGCAAGGCCATCGTCGGCAGCTCGCCTCTGCCAGCTACCGGGTAGCTTGGTAGTGCTGGGTAGTTACAAATCGTGGGCCACACCGCTGGCCAGCTCGCCGACCGCTCGCAGCCGTTCGATCTGTACGAGGTGCTCCTGCGTCGCCTTTACCTCGGTTAGCGACACAGCGAGCCGGGCGTGGGTCGCCGCGTTCTGGAGAGCCACAGCGATCTGCGCGGCGAAGGCGTCCAGCACCGGCAGATGCGACTCGTCGAAGCCGTCGACCTGTCGGCTCAACACACTGAGCGAACCGAGCCAGGCGCCGTCCGCCAGGATTGGTGTCACGGCCGCCGAGCCGATGCCTGACTCGGCGGCCTGCCGCACCAACGGCATCGGGTCTTGCCGAGCGTCCGGGATGATGATCGTGTGTCCGTGCCGGCAGGCCAGTGCGCCCAACGCCTCGTCTTCGGGGACGAATGTGCCGACCGGCCAGGGATCGGCCAGGCCGGGCGCACAGCGCACGGCGACCAGGCGAAAGCCGTGTCGCTCGGGATCGTAGACCGCGATGGCGTACCGGTCGCCAGGGACCAGGCGCTGCAACTGCTCGAAGGCGATCGCGTAGATCGAGTCGGGGTCCAGCGTGGCGCTGATCGCCCGGGCGACCTCGACCAGCGCGGCCAGACGCTCGGAGCGCCGGCGCGCTTCCTCGTAGAGCCGGGCGTTGTCGATGGCGATGGCCGCCTGCCGGGCCACCGCCTCGACCAGCGCGGCGTCGTCGGCTCGGAACGGCCGGCGCTCCGACCGGGCGGATACGATGAGGGATCCGATCGGCCCATCGCGTCCGAGAATCGGCGCGTGGTGGATCCAGGTGGCCGGAGCCAGCCGGGCGCCGATCGCAGGCGAGAGGAACGTGTTCTGCCGGGCGTCCTCGAGGGAGACCACCCCTCTCTTGCGGATCACGATGCCGCTGAGCGAGTCCTCGAGGCGGACGACGCTGCCGAGTGTGCGCTCGCGCAGCTCCGGATCGGGCGCGTGAATGGCTCTGACTGGCAGGAAGCCACCCGGCTCCAGCAGGCGGATGAAGCAGCGGTCGACGTTCAGCCGCTCGCCCAGGGTATCGACGATCTGCTGGAGCACCTGGTGGAGCTCCAGCGACTGCCCGGCTGCCCGGCCGACTTCGATCAACAGCCTGAGCTGGTCGGCGGTCCGCTGGGCCTCGCGGTAGAGGCGCGCGTGGTCCACGGCGAGCGCGACCCGGCGGGTCAGCTCCTCGACCAGCGCCAGGTCGGCCGAGCCGTAGCGCCGTCCCGACTCGACCATCGCGAACGAGACCGCGCCCAGCGTCCTCCCTCCGGCGAGCAGGGGGACGAATATAGCCGACCTGACCCCGAACTCCCGGGCCGCGGCCAGCCACTCGTCGTCGGGTGCCATGCGCCCCAGAGACTCGTCCGTGACCTCGGCCAGGAGGAGCGATTGCCGGGTGCGCAGCACCACGGACACCGGATCCGTCTCCGGACGCTGACGGAGCCGGTGATACAGCTCTCGCGCCCGTTCCTCTTTCGTCGAGTCGGCGTGCGCGCTTCTCACCAGACGGATCGTCTCGTCACCCCCGGCCAGTTCGACCACGCATCGATCGGCCAGGAAGGGCACGGCCAGGAGCGCCAGGCTCTGAAGGGTTCCCTCGAAGTCAAGCGAGCCGGCCAGGAGAGCGCTCGCTTTGGCGAGGAATCGCTCGGCCTCGGCCCGCCGCTGCTCGTCGCGCAGCCGTTTCTCGTGGAGCACCCGCGCCACCGCCGGCCCCAACCGGCTCAGCCGATCCTTGAGCAGGTAGTCGGCGGCCCCCTGGGTCATGCACTCGACCGCCGCCTCTTCGTTGAGGCTACCGGTGACGATGATGAACGGGATGTCCAGCCCGCGCTCTCGCAAGCGACCCAGGGCCCAGCGGGCGTCGAACTCCGGGAGATGGTAGTCGGCGAGGATGACGTCGGGCGCCGGGACAAGGCCGGCGAGGTAGTCCTCCTTCGTGTCCACCCGTCGCCAGTGTGGCGCGAACGCGGCCTGGCGGAGCGCGTCCAGCATCAGCTCGGCGTCAGTCGGTTCGCCCTCGAGGATCAATACGCGCAGGGGAGAGGCCATCTGCGGCTCTTTCCACGTGGGGGGGGGTGGTCCGCGGCACCTCTTACCGCGGCTTCGCCCCGACCGAGGGCGACAGCGTGCGCCAGTCGGCCAGGAACCGCTCCAGGCCAATGTCGGTGAGCGGGTGCTTCACCAGCTGCTCGAGCGTCTTCCAGGGGAGAGTGGCGATATGGGCGCCGGCCTTGGCCGCCTCGACGACGTGCCGGGAGTGGCGGATGCTGGCCGCGATGATCTCGGTCGAGAAGCCATAGGTCTGGTAGATCTGACGGAGCTCGCGGACCACCTCCATCCCATCGTGGCCGATGTCGTCGAGCCGTCCGAGGAACGGGCTGACGAACGCTGCGCCCGCCTTGGCGGCGAGGATCCCCTGCGGCACGGAGAAGACGAGCGTGGCGTTGATCCGGATCCCACCCTGGCAGAGGATCTTCGTCGCCTTCAGACCATCGGCGGTGAGCGGGATCTTGATGACGACGTTCGGCGCCCAGGTGGCCGTCGCGCGGGCCTCCTCGACCATCCCCTGCCAATCCAGGCTGACCACTTCCGCGCTGACCGGTCCGTCGACGATGCCACAGATCTCGATGATCGTCTCACGGAAATCGCGTTTCTCCTTCGCGACCAGCGACGGGTTGGTGGTCACGCCGTCGAGCACACCCAGGTCGGCGGCCTGTCGGATCTCGTTCACGTTCGCGGTATCCAGGAAGAACTTCACGGTTATCCTCTCCATTCAACGGTCTTTCAGTACCCTGCGACGGGTGCGCCAGGCTGAAATGGGTTAATGGTTCGTTGCGGCTCAGCCACTATTCTAACGGCCGTCTTGGGGCAGTGTCAAACGGCCAGAGGCGCGAGGCGCAGGGGCGCGCTTCGACACGGCCTTGCCGGATGCGTTCTCCACATGGTTCCCGCCCCGTAGTCGCGCAGTCACGTCACTGGCCATACGGCTTCAGCCGTCGAAGCGCGTGCGCTCATTGATGCAATAGACGTGGGCCGCGGCGAGAATCGCGAGCATCCGAGTAGGAAGGGCAGTCATGGCCGGGGCCAACCCCGGGCGCGGCAGCCTGAGGGCGGCGCCGAAGAGCCAGACGCTCAGTCCGAAGACCGCACCCCCCATTAGGGACGGCAGCCGCAGCACGCTCTGCAATCAGCAGCCGCAGCGGCTCGCGGGAGGGCTGATCTGCAAGCCGCAACTGCTAAATGATCCAGCGCTCACTGCGCTGCGCGGTCGGATGCTCCATCACCCGGGCCCGGATCATTTAGGCCGCGCGCTGGGTGATCCACTGCTCGATGTAGTGCCCCATCGAGACGACCGGTGTGATCTCTCGGATCGTGATGTGGTCGCGGTACGGCTCGAACTTCTGACGCACCGCCGCCTCACTCGCCCCCTCGACCAGGTTGTAGCCCAGGCAGCCGTCCGCGCTGACGAAGACGATGTTGCCCTCGACCGGCTGGATGGCGCGGTCGACGATCTTCTGGGCCAGTTCGTCCACGCGACCGCCAACGACCTCCGTCTTCACGAAGAACATCATCTCGACTCTCCTTGACTCGGCGCCGTCGCCGGCCCACGGAAGCGATCTCCACAGGCACGCGGCGCCGTGTTCTGTGCGGGAAAGTGCCGCGATTTCGGTGGGCGGGTGCAACATGCGTACCGGCGTTGCTGGAGACGACCCGGGTGACCGCCGAGGGGCCGGGGACGAACCTGGCCTGCCCGCTGGCGCCTTGTGGAGGGGATTGTGTAGGATACTGGCGGAGATTCCTCGCCCTGCGGGGCTCGGAATGACAGACAGGCTGGGGGGCTCGGAATGACCAGTGCGGCCGGAGGATTAGGCCGGTCGGCAAAGCTGGCAGGGGCGAAAGCCGGCGGCCTGGGCCTGTCCCGCCGAACCGAAGCCGACCCGGTTGTCGGGCCGGACCTGCTGGGCGGCAGCGCAGCCCAACAGGCAGAAGCTGTGCGTGGTCTTGCTCCCCAGGAACCGGGTGCCCCGCCGAGCCAGCCCCTCCAGCGCCTCGATGTCCACACCCTCATGCCGGAGGATCTCCCGCTTCTTCTCGGGGCCGCCGCAGCCGTACGCACCAACGTGGTAGTCAGCCCGGACGACCCGGTGGCAGGGGATGAGGATGGGGATCGGGTTCCGGGCCAGGGCGCTGCCCACGGCCCGGACGGCGCCCGGCGCCCTGATCTCCCGGGCGACCCAGTGGTAGGGACGGACTTCGCCCCGCCGGATCTCCAGAGTCTTCTGGAGGACGCGACGCTGGAACTCGGTAAGGCCGGAGAGGTCGACGTCGCCCTCGAAGGGGCCACTTCCATCCAGGAAGCGCTCGACGGCCCGGCGCAGGCGCTCCGGCGGCCGCTCTCCTCGGGATGGCCGTTGCTCGAAGCGCCGGATGCACGCCGCCACGAAGTCGGTCTCCCCTACACCCAGGTCGGCGTACCGGACCGTGTCGCCGGAGTAGGCCACGTGCAGCGGCCCCGCGGGCGTGCTGAAGGTCGCGTGGCCGAAGTCGTCGATCTCGATCGCATCGATACGCAGCATGCCGATCTTCCCCATCGGGGAGTGTATACGATACGTATACGCGCGTCAATAGCGTGAGCGCCTTCTCGACCGCTGAATAGAGCGGAGCGCGTTGGAACCAAGCGGGCTTGCTGAACGACCTCACCCCTGCACCCCCTCTCCGCTTGCCGAGAGGGGGACGGGGGGTGAGGTAAGGGCGTGAGGTCCGGCTGCGCTACCTCCCCGCCTTGACGACTACCTCGCCGCCGAGGCTCTCGCCCTTCCACTCGGGGCGGTAGTAGGAGTAGGCCTGGGAGGTGACGGCCTGGGCGCGGACGGGGTAAAGTGCGCGGGCCTGGAAGGTGACGCTGAGTTGCTCGTCGGGGAGCATATCCTCGATGTACAGGATGACCTTCCGGCCGGCCACCTCGAACCGCTTCAGCTTCGGCTCGCGTTTGGCTGTCGCCTGGATCGACTCGGATACCGGCTCGAATCCGGTCGGCACGGCCACGTCGAGGATGACCATGCCGGCGGCGACCGGTTCGGGCGGGGTGAACCGGATGGCGGCGGTGACCGTGACGAGATCGTTCACCTCGACCTGGCTGGCGCTGTATCGGACGTCGATCTGGAATGGGGACCGCGCCGATTGATCGGCGGACGGAACGTTGAACCGGTGGACGAGCTGGGCCATCACCTGGCCCTTGCCACGGGCTTCGACGTCGACCGCGCCGGTCTGGTCTGTCGGCACCTCGACGATCTGGAGGACGTCGGCGTTGTCGGGAGCGATCCGGACGTCCTTGCGCCAGGCGCCGGCCGAGAGCGTCACCGTCGCGTCGACGTCGGCGCGGCTGCTGCTGGCCGCGGTCGCCATCGCCTGGAGGGCCACCACCGTGTCCTGAGTCGAACCGAACCCGCCGTAGGCGTTCCGCCGCGAGGCCAGCCAGCGGACAGCCCGGCCGGCGTTGAGGCGATCGCCCTGCTGAAGCAGGGCCAGCGTGGCGTAGCCCGTCGTCTCGATGGATGCGCTCCGGCCTCGCCCGGGGATTGGCGGCGAGCCGGGTCGGGCTGGCGCCCCCGGGCGACCCGCGGGGCGGGCGCCGCCCTCTGCCGGGGCGGGCTGGACTCCCCGCTGGCCCTCACCCCGCTCTTCTCCCAGAGGGAGAGGGAGAGGCTCATCGCCCCAGGACAGCCCCTCGTCGCTCTCGCGAGCCAGGCGCATCAGCTTGTCGCGGGCCGCCGGCGCGCTACCACTCTTCGCCAGCGCCAGCGCGTAGGTGGCGATCGCCACCGAGTAGGCGTCGTCCGTGCCCCCGAGCTTCCCCTCCAGGTAGCGGATGGCCCTGGCCGAGGCTGCATCCTCCCTCGCCTCACGCAGGGCGACGGCGACGAACCCGGTCAGCGCGGTCTTGCCGCTCAGGCCGCCGAGCAGCTCCTGGTGGTGGACGAACCCCACCGGATCAAAGGATCCGTCGGCGTTCTGGTGCCGGGCGATCCAGTCGCGGGCCGAGGAGAGCACACCCTCGTCGATGAAGATCAGGTCGCGGGCCTGGGCGAACGTCTTCAGGACGAACGCCGTGAGCCAGAGGCTGCCCTCCTTGTCTTGCTGGCCGAAGGCGGAGAAGCTGCCGTCGGTCCGGCGATAGGTGAGCTGGCGCTGGTAGCCGGTCAGCATCAGCTTTTCGGCCTTCGCCATCACCTCCGGCTTGAGCTGCCCGGTCTCCTTCAGGTAGCGGGCGATGAAGACGTTGGGGGCGAACAGGATCATGTTCTGCTCGCCGCACCCGAACGGCATCCGGAGCAGTCCCTCGAGACCCTCGATCGTCTGACTGAGGACGTTCCCGGTCAGCGCCAGGTACGCGCGAGGCGAGCCGGCGATGGCGAGGGCTGGCACGGTGAGGCCGAGGCGGCGCGGGGCACCGGGCGTGAGGATGTAGTTCTCCACGACTTCCCGCTGGACTCCCTCCGGCTCGACGAGCAGCTCCTTGACGATGGCGTCGGCGGCCGCCCGGCTCCGGGCCGTGACCTTGAGCGACCGGACGCCGAGCGCCGTCGGCCGGATCGTGAAAGCGACGGTGCCGACACTGTTCGGCCCGACGGTGACTGACCTGCTCCTCGCGTCGAGCAGGTCGAACCAGTCGGCCGCGTCGAGGTCGACCGT
Organism: Chloroflexota bacterium; assembly: GCA_016190465.1. Classification (GTDB taxonomy): domain Bacteria; phylum Chloroflexota; class UBA6077; order FW602-bin22; family JACPQP01; genus JACPQP01. Next base: position 4,541 of record JACPQP010000305.1, on the reverse strand, counting down.
GAAGTCCTGGGCGGTCGTCTGGTAGTTGTAGAGGGCGACCTTCGCCGGGAACTCCTCGCCGCGGATGGCCGAGTAGGGCAGATCGACCTGGACGAAGAACGGCTGGAAGACGCGAAGCTCGGCCTCGCCGATGCCCAGACCCTTGTCCTTGGACAGGGCCACGGCGCGGAACATCCAGGTCGTGATGCTGTCCGGTGCGGTCGTCCGATGGGATGCCCGGCCGCTCGCATCGGTCGTGAGGTCGGTCCAGAGCCACGTCTCGGGGAAGAACTGGCGGACGCGCTCGACCTCGGCGAGCCCCACGGCCGTCGACGCGGTGTGGAGGGCCGCACCCTCCGCTGACTTCTGCGCCGCCAGGGGCTGGGGCGCCGCGGCGGGCCGGGCGGCCGCGGCCGGCGCCGCGGCCCGGACGCCCTCGGCCATCATCCTCGGCTGGAGCTGCTTGCCGGCCGGTACCTGCCGGTTCGTCAGGACGACGACGCCAGCGTCCTGGAATGTCTCTCTGGCGCCGGGGAGCGCATCGGGAAACGCTCCGGCGAACGCTCCGGGGCCGGGGGCCACGGGTGCGATGGCTGGCGCACCGCGAACGCCAGCGCCGGGGCCAGGGACGGGCATAGGACCGACCGATCGGTCGTCGTGCAGCTCGACCTGTGGCTTCTGGTAGAGCCGCTCCAGCTCGTCGAAGACCTGCCGCAGGTTCAGGCGGTTCTCGGCCAGGATGAAGACCGACCGGTCGACGGCGGCGAGGCCGACCCGGGCCGCGCCCTCGGTCCTGACCCGCACGTCGAGGGCGTCGCCGGGCTTCGCCTCCGATCGGTCGAAGCTGACCTGGACGGCCTGCGGGTAGCTGCCCTCGACCTTGACCGGCAGGTAGTCGGCGGCGACCTCGGCGTTGGGGAGCAGTTGGTAGACGAGCAGGCGGGCCTCGGGGGCCATCAGCGGGGTGAGGGTGACGCGGATGTCCGGCGACGGCGAGAAGTCCGAGAAGACGACCTTCCCCCGCGACAGCACCTCGTAGGAGAAGTTCGCCGCCTGGCGCGTCGAGGAGACCCGGAACTGGGCGGTGTCGCCGACCTTGAGGGCCCCCTGACTGACCTGCTCGACCCGGATGAAGTTGCCGCTGGGGGAGTAGCCGGCCCGGATGGTCGTCGGCGGGCTGCCCGCGCCACTCGCCGTTGCCTGGATCGTCAGCGCCACCGCGTTGGCCGGCGGCGTGAGCTTCAGCAAGGCCGCCCCGTTCCGCGTCGTGACCTGCTGGGTCTCCTCCTTCAGGCGCTGGAAGTTGCCATCCTGCGAGGTCAGGCGGACCTGCACCGTCGTGTCGACCGGCTTCCTGTCCGGCGTCTCGGCGACGACGAGGGCCGAGAACGGGAGTGAAGGCTTGAAGGTGTTGCTCTCCGGGATCACCCGGATGCTGACCGGGCTGGCGGCGATGGTGACGAGCTGGCTAGTCTTCTCCTCGTACCCGGTCGCCTGCTCGCGCACGGCGACGTCCAGGCGGACGCTCGCCATCCCCCGGCCGGCCGGCGAGCCGGTGGCGTACCGGACGGCGGGGACCTCGAACGTGACCTTGCCGTCGATAGGCCGGGTGACGCGAGCGTACTCCTGCCAGGTGCCGACGTAGCGCTCAGCCACGATCTCCACCTCGCCTGTGACCGGCTTGCCGAAGCTATACTCGGCGCCCACCGTGCCCCGGATCGGGTCACTGGCCAGCGCCCACTCCTTCGTCAGCTCGACTTTGACCTCGTACTTTGGGAGGACGTATCGCTCGACGCGGACGTCCACCTGGCTGGCGCGCTTACCGGAGCTGGCTCGCACCTTCCAGACGCCCAGGTTCGGCTCGGTGGAGAGCGGCAGATCCACGGCGGCCATGCCGAAATCGTCGATCGGGGCGACCCTCTTGAAGATCTTGATGCCCTTGGCGTCGGCGACCTCGACCGTCGCCTCGCCACCCACCGGTTTCAGGGCGGGATCGAGCCCGAGGACGCGGATGCGCACCGTCTGGCCGGGCTTGTAGACCGGCTTGTCCGTCTCCACGAAGAGCAGGAGTCCCTCCTCCACCCGGATCGGTGCCTGGTCCTGGAAGCCCTTGCCGCTGACCCGGATCTCGTAGTCGCCGTCGGCGAGCTTCGGGACCGGAAGCGAGACGCTCCCCCGGCCGGCGACGCGGCCGGTTCCATCGGCCAGCGAGCGCCCCGACTTGACGAGAGAGACGGTGACGTCGCCGGTGGCCGGGTGGTCCCCCCGGAAGAGCGAGAGCGAGACCGCCTCGACCTGTCCGGTCCGGAGCACCCGCGGCGCGACGGCAATGTAGCCGTCCGGCTCCTCAACCCCACCGAACAGGCCGGGGAGCGGCAGGCTGGGGATCGCGATGGGCGGCCGTTCGCCCTTCGCGGGTGTTGGTTCCGCCGGTGGTGGCGTCTGCGGTCCTCCTGGTTCGGGCGTTGGCTGAGTCGGCGAGAGTGCGCTGCACGCGACCCCCGAGAGCGCGGTGGCGGTGGTCACGAGGAAAGTGCGCCGGGATACTGGCTTCGTCATCGGCATCCTCCCACTGGAGCGTTTCACTCATAGAGACGTCCGTGGGCCAGGAAAAGTTCCCGTGGTTCATCAGAGGACGATGATGGTGATATCGTCCATCGGGTAGTGCCGCTGGTTGCGTGTGACGAGCGTTGCCGCACGTTGAAAAGCCGTCGCGGCCACCAGCGTGTCCGTGGTCGAGAGGATTCGACCTTGTCGGCGGAAATCGTGGCGGTACTCGCCGGCCTTACGGGCAATCGTCGGCGTCAGCTCCAGACAGGTGAAGGTGCGCAGGATCGAAGCGACCGTGTCGCGGTCGTCAGGCTCCACGCCGCTGAAGACCTCGGCGATCTGGATGGCGGTGATTCCCAAGGCATCCCCCGCGTCGTGGAAGTTGCGAAGGGTCCGGGCTGTCGGCTCGAAGCCGTTGAGGAAGTCGATGAGGATATCCGTGTCGAGGAGAAAGAGAGCCATTCACATCTTATCCGCGCGGCTCGGTTTCACCAGCAGGGCGGCCAGATAGCGCTTCTTCTGACCGCTCGGCGTCGATCTGGCGCAGCGCGCTGACCCACGCCGAGACTTTTTCCGGAGTGGCCCAGTGCGGGTAGTCTTTCTCCTTGAGTATCCCCGCGCCCCGGATGAGCGTCTCTCCGAGTGCAAGACGACGGATCCTCTCGTAAGCCGCCGCAGCAAGAAACTCGCTGCGCCGGCGTTTTCCCACGAGACGGTCGATGTCCCGGACCAGATCGTCAGGCAATACGACGTGCGTGCGCACCATTCTGCAACTCTCCTCAACCGCTCTGAAATCCCATAGCTCATCCCATTCAGTGTACCATGCCGATGTCCCGTAGTTACGTGTGGCGAGAACCACGGAACTCCTTTTGTGCCGTTCGCGGTCCGAACCGCCATCGCGCTCCCAGCCGCACGACCCGAGCCATCTACCGGACACCGCTCTACATCACTCCCGGCCGAAAAACCTCGCTATGATAGAGCAGCGAGCAGTGGCATTGAGCCAGCAGGTGACCTAACCCCCCAGCCGGACCTCACCCCCTGGCCCCCTCTCCGACGCGGCGAGGGGGGACGACGCGGGAAGGGGGAGCGGCCACCCCCCTCCCCGTGTCGGGCTCGGCTCAGGAACGGCGGGAGAGGTCCGGGCCCGGCTCAGTATCTCTGCACACCGCCCTAGCAGGGGAGAGGACAGCCGATCGGACTCGTTCGTAGGGTTCCTCCTCTGCCCGAACGCCGAACCGCCAGGCCGGACCGGGCCAGTCCTGGCACGAAAGTTGCGCTGCTCTGTGGTCTGTTCACTTGCCCTGGCGAGGGTGGCCGAGAGAGGCGCACGATGGTACGCTACGGAGAGTTTCGGGAGGCGTTGCAGCGACTGCACTGGGGCGAGGGGTTGACGCGCATCCAGATGTGGCGCCAGAATCAGCGCCTGCCTCGCGAGCTGCTGGATCGGTTGCCGCCGGACTTCCGGTTCCGTGGTCCCGGAGAGGTCATGGACTACCTCTACCAGTTGCGTCGCCAGGGCATAGACGCGACCGACCCGCTGATGGCCCCGGTGATGCCGCCGATCGGCTACGGGGACTCACCGACGGGCCGGACCTTCGCCACCCCGGACCTGAAGCATGGCGTCGGCTCGGGCGCCGGAACCATCCCGACCGACGCCTCGGCCCAGACCGGCGCCGGCCGCGGCGGCACGGGGGACGAGCGGTGAGGCGTCGGTCGGCCCACACCTCATCATCGCTCCCCACCTGACCGCAGCGGCGTTGAGCAAGCGGGTGACCTGACCCGCCAGGCTGAACCCACGAACAGTCCATCTGGACTGTTCGTGCCCCTGGCCGCCGTTCCCGAGCCGGATCCGACGCGGAGAGGGGGGACGACGCGGGAAGAGGGAGGCCGCCCCCCTCCCCGCGTCGGGGACGAGACCTAACCCCCTACCCCCTTCCCGACGCGGGAAGGGGGAGCCACCCCCCTCCCCGCGTTGGGGAGGGGGGAAGGGGAGAGAGGTCGGACCCCTGCTC
>JACPQP010000303.1 GCA_016190465.1 Chloroflexota bacterium | reverse complement strand
GGTTAGATCCGTCCCTGGCGGGGGCCTGGGGGTGCCCCCCAGGAGAACATGCCCTCTCCGAGGACATGCTGCCAGGCCCCGCCAGGGCGGGGGCCTGGGGGTGCCCCCCAGGAGAACAATCACTTACCATTGACATACTGCCAAGCAGCAGGGCAACGCCGCCGAAGCTGAGGAAGCGAATCGGCCAGAAGAGGTGGTGCATCGGCAGGGCATCGTAGAGTGGATTGAGCACAGTCGAGCTCAGCAAGGCTGTGGCAAGCCCCACGATCAGCAGGCTCCGAGTCAAGGCGGTCAGCCGACGCCAGGTCAAGATGGCGATGATGGCGACGAAGACAAACGACAGCCCAACGTAAAACGCCTCGCGGTCGCCCAGGCGAAGCACCGGATTGAGCGAGACGGTCAGCGGAAACGCGGCGATCGCTTCGCTGGCCGCGGTCTGGTCGATCTCGGTGATCCCACCGGTGAGGCTGGGGAGTAGCCACCAGCCCGGTAGGGCGAGACCGGCGCCGAGCCCCAGGAATGCCGCCCCTACCGACCGACTCGAAGGCAGATCCGAGAGTTGCCAGTAGACAAGTATGAACAGGCCGAGCGCGACGACGAAGATTGCCGCCATCATCGCGTGGCTGAGCACAATCAGGCCGACGGAGACGGCGAGCCCGAGGACGCCGCGACGGCGACCGGTGTCGAGCAGGTTAAGCAGGAACCAGAGCGCGACCGGCAACACCGCGCTCGCCAGGACCCGTGGCAGGTTCCCCTCGGCGAAGGCGACGCGCAGGTGGTCGGGCAGCGCCAGCGAGAGCAGGCCGCCGGCGACGGCCGGCCAGAGGCCGATGCGCCGGTGGAAGAGCAAGAACGCCTCGGCGCCCAGCAGCGCGCACCCAAAGAGGAACCAGTTGCCGGCGGCGAAGACGTCGCCGGTCAGACGAAACAACGGGACGAGGAGGTAGTACGGTGCCGGCGCATAGTAGCGCAGCATCTGGATGCCGTTATACCAGTCGGGGAAGATGTTCGGGTAAAAGTTGCCCCGGGCCATCTCCGTCGCCAGGAACTCGGCCTTGAGGAGATGACCCCAGGCATCCGATGACCAGGGGTAGCGTGCCAGCGGGTCGGCGGGAAACAAGAGCCCCCGGTAGAGCCAGAGCGCGGCGCCGGCGATGCTGATCACGGCGAGTCGCATTAGTCCGGACTCTCGCGATAGATCACGTAGTGTGTCGGCGTCTCCCAGACCCCGACCGAGCCGATGCGTACCGAGCGGTCACGGAGCCCGCGATGGAGTCGCCGATAGAGCACGGCGGCGATGTTCTCGGCCGTCGGTGGCACCACATCAAACGGCTCGATCCGGTTCAGGTATCGGTCCTCCCATCGGGCCAGCTCGTGGCGGACTGCCTCGTGCACCGCGGCGAAGCCGACTACCATGCCATTGATGTCTAGTGCACGCTCCGCGATAGTCACCCGAACACGCCAGGAATGGGCGTGGATCGATCCGGGCTGGCCGTCGACAACGACCGAGTGGCGCGCATTGAAGAAGAACTCACTCCCCAGCTCATACCAACTGCTGTGCCGGCCCTCCGGCCCAGGCCACCGGACCGGAAACGGCCTGGGCCGACTTCCGTCCGCGGCCGGACGACGATCCCCGACGCCCGGTTCCTGCCGCCGGCCATTCTGAAAACTGGTGGCGAGGAGTTGGACCCGAATCGTCGAGTCGGACACCTGAAGCCGGTCGACTCCCAGGGCCGTCGCCGACACGAGTTGGCCGACCAGTTGGGTAACCGTCGTTCCCTCGACACGGAACGTTGCCTCTCCCTCGAGAAGCTCGAGGAAGCGCACCCGTTCGACGCCGGGCAGCGTCATGAGCCAGCCGCCATAGCGGCGCGCGGTCACATCGTCGGCGAACGGCGCGACGTGGAGCGTCGCGTTGTCGCTGGCGAGCACGTCTGGTGCATCGCCAGCGTCGCCCTCCACCGTCCCGGACCGAGGGTCGCTCGATCCCTTCCAGGCGGCCGGGGGGTGAGGTGCGCCGGCGACCCCGCGCAGGTCCGCCAGCGCCGCCACCGGTGGCAGATCGTGCGCCGTCCGAGCCGTGCGGGTGGCCAGTTCACGGAACCGATCGAGCGCCATCTCCAGCCTCCCGACGACGCTCTCCCACTCTGTGGCGCTGCCGGGCCATCCATCGCCCGACGGCATATTGCACTCACGAACTGCGCCCGTCCTATCACGATCCGGGCAAATGCACGGTCCCCCATCCGCACAGCCGACGCAGCAGTAGAGGCAACCGTCACGCTCGATGGACAAGCCGGCGATCAGCAACTCACAGTTCGCGCAGGCTCGCCCCCCGCCCCCCATCCGCTCCACCGATTCTTCACCCGGGCGACCAATGAACTGGCGCCTCTCTTCGTACCATACGGCAGTCGTGAGGAGAGAAACCAGGGGGCAACCGTCAACGTTCGGTTGTTTCCGGTAAAGAATCGGTAAAGAGATCGGTAAAGAGGGCGCGGTCGAGCGGGCGTCACTCCATTTCGGGGGGAACGGCGAGGCGGTAGCCAACCCCGCGCTCGGTCAGGATGAGGCGCGGCGCCTGTGAGTCATCGCCGAGCTTCTGGCGCAGGTGCTGAATGTGGACTTTCAAGTAGTCGACCTCGTCGACGTACTCCCTTCCCCAGACCTTCGCCAGCAACGTCCGATGGGGGAGGATCTGTCCGGCGTGGCGGGCCAGGTGGTACAGTAGGTTGTATTCGGTCGGCGTGAGCCTGACCAGACGCCCGTCGACCCGGACCTCTCGGCTGCCGGGATCGAGCGAGACTGGCCCGACGACGATCGAGCGGGGGCGAGAGGGCTGGTCTGCCCGCTGGATCCGGCGGAGCACCGCCTGCGCCCGGGCGAGGAGCTCGAGATGATCGAACGGTTTGGTCACGTAGTCGTCGGCGCCAAGCTCGAGCCCTTTCACCTTGTCGATGCCTTCACCGCGCGCCGTCAGCATGATGACGGGCACCTGAGTGAATCGACGCAGCGCCTGACAGACCTCGAAACCGTCCATGTCCGGCAGGCCCACGTCGAGGATGATCAGGTCGGGCTGTTCCAGGTCGGCGAGCCGAATGCCGCCCTCGCCATCGTCGGCGGCGACGATGGTCGTGCCGGGCCACCGGAGCTGGAAGCAGACTTCCAGCACCTCGATGATGTCGGGCTCGTCGTCGACGATCAGCACTTTCATCGTCTACTCGGCGGCCGGCAGGCTCAACCGGAAGGTGCTGCCCTTGCCGACCTCGCTCTGGAGCGAGAGTCGGCCGCCGTGCAATTCCACGAGCGACCTGGCGATTGCCAGGCCGAGCCCCGAGCCGGGTTTTCGGCGGACATCCGGACTCCGGCCACGGTAGAACGGCTCGAAGACGAGCCCCTGCTCGACCGCGGGGATGCCTGGTCCGTTATCCTCCACGTCGATGACCACTTCGCCACCTCGTCGGTAGGCACGCACGCTGATCTGCCCGCCGGTCCCGCCGAAGCTGCTGGCGTTGGTCAACAGGTTGATCAGGATCTGCTCGAACCGCCGGCGGTCAACCCGGGCGATCAGGTCGTCCGCGCCCGCCTGCACGTCGAGCGATTGCTTGCGGACCCGGGCGATTGGCGCGATAACGGCCACCGACTGGCCAATCAATGGCCGAAGGTCGATCGGCTCACTCTCCAATTGGATCGCGGCGTTGCGAAGCTGGGCAACGTCCAACAGATCAGCGACGAGTCCGTGCAGACGCTCGACGTTACGACCGATGTTGCGAAGAAGGCGCATCTCGGGGCTGCCTGAAGCAAACTGTACCTGCTCCAGGAGCACGTCAGAGG
>JACPQP010000311.1 GCA_016190465.1 Chloroflexota bacterium | reverse complement strand
GGTAGGTATCAGGAAGCTGACGATGGTTTTGGGGACACCCCAAACCCCGCCAGGACGGGCTCCGCCCTTCCTGGACCTTCCCGGGACGCAGGTGAACTTTCCGAGACCTACTTAGATCCTCTAACAGATCACCTCCGGTGGCACTCATCTTGCGGACCCAAGGCCCTCCCCGGCAAGTGACGGAGGGGCCTGCTTGGCAGGGATCAGTCAAACCTGTGGTGGAGGTGAGAAACGATGGCCCGATATCCCTATCCCGAGCGCGAGCCTGAAGCGCGCTCGTTCCCGGCCGCGGGCGCGGGGTTGCCCGGTCAGGCTCCCACGCGGTCAGACGTCGACATCTGTCGCGACATCGAGAGCGCACTCTTCTACGATGGGGCCGTCAAGTCGGTCGACATCAAGGTCGAGTGTCAGCAGGGTATCGTCACATTGCGCGGCAGTGTGGAGACGGAGCACGAGAAGCGGCTGGCCGAAGAGGATGCCCGAAACATCCCCGGCGTGGAGGAGGTCCGGAACGAGCTCCGGATGGGCGTCCGCGGGTGACCTCTCCCGCCGTTCCTGAGCCGGACCTGCCGCGGGGAGGGGGGTGGCGACTCCCCCTTCCCGCGGCAGGAAGGGGGCTGGGGGGTTAGGTCACCCCCGACGCGGCTACTTAGAACTGCTTCGGCACACGACGGACCAGCGTGTACCAGTCGGTCACGGTGGCGAAGCGATCGCTTGGCCGAAGCATCAGCCCGAGCTGGACACCCTTGATCTGACGGCTAATCGCGTAGGCGTAGTTGGGGTAGTAGAGGGGGATGGCCGGGACCTGGCGGGCGAAGATGGCCTGGAACTCCCCGTAGAGCCGCGTCCGCTCGTCCCGCCGGCGGACGCTGCGGCCTTGCTCCAGCAGCTCGTCGACAGATCGGTTGCTCCAGCTCCCGAAGTTGAGGCCCGCCGCGATCTGCGACGAGTGCCAGAACTGGTACACGTCGGGATCGGCGGTGGGCGACCATTGCTCGATCAACACCGCTTGAAAACGGTGCGGAACGAGGAAGTCCTGGATCACGCCGGTCCAGCCAGCCGCCTGGACATCGGCCCGGATGCCGATGGCGGCGAGCTGGCGGCTCAACTCCTGGGCTGCCTGGATCCGCTCGGCCCGGTCGTTGGTGAGCAGCACCAGCTCCAGCCGCTGGCCATCTCTCTCGCGAACCCCATCGCCATCGCGAGCACGCCATCCTGCCTGATCGAGCAACGACCGGGCGACGTCGGGACGATAGCCAGAGTCATGGCCGGAACGGACGGCCGGATTGAAGGCCCACGAGGTGGGCACGATCGGCCCAAAGGCGGGTGTCCCCTGCCCACCGAGCACACTATCGATCAGCCGTGGACGATCAATCGCCGCCGCGATGGCCTGACGAATCGTCTCATCCTTCAGCAGTGGGTCTCGCGTGTTGAAGAGGAGCAGACCCAGCTTCGAGACTTCGGCCCGGCTGAGGATCTGGAAGCGCGTTGCGCCAAGCGCGTCGCGCTGATCGGAGGGAACCGACCGGACGCCGTCGACGTCCCCTCGCTGGAGCGCCGCGAACGCCTGCTCGGTGGACGAGTAGAACCGGAAGGCGAGCCGACGAAGGTAGGGGCGCAGACCATAGTAGGTCGGGTTCGCCTGAAGGACGATCTCGCGGGGACGAGCGGCGCTGAGCTTGAACGGACCGGTGCCCACCGGCTGGGCGTTGAAACGCTGCTTTGGTAGCTCGCGCGCGGGGACCTCGCGGAGGAGGTGGGCTGGCGCGATCCCCTGGGTGGCATACTCGAGCAACGGAGCGAACGGCGCCTTCAAGATGAACTGAACGGTGAACTCGTCCACCTGGCGAACGCTGACGTCGCGCCACAGATCCGCGACGCTCGGGCTACCGGCGTACTCCGGCGACTGGATCGTCTCGACGGTGAAGACGACGTCCTCGGCCGTGAACCGGACCCCGTCGTGCCAGTAGGCGTCGCGACGAAGCAGGAAGGTGTAGGTCAGACCATCGGGGCTGATCTGCCAATCGCCGGCGAGTGCCGGTGTGATCTCGCCGGTTGGTGCCAGTCGCGTCAGCCCCTCAAAAACGAGATGGACGACGTCGTCGTCCACGTCGTTGAAGTGAGACAATAATGGGTTCAGGTACTGTGGATAGCCGACGACCGCTTCGGTGTAGGTTCCGCCCTCGGCTGGGACGACTTCGGTCGCCCCAAACACGGCGAAGCTGCCAACCAGCACGAGGATAAGCAGCAGTCCCACCGCCGCGACGACGACTCGCCAGCGAAAACGACCCGGCACCAACCCCTCTCAGACGCGCGAGACCAGGACGGCTGCCATCGCGACGAGGATAAACAGGAAGGCAAAGAAGATCGTGAGCTGAAAGATTGTTCTCTCGACACCACGTCGCGTTCGGAACACGGACGAATCACTGCTCGTCCCGAACGCACCGCCCTTCACCTGGAGCAGAATGAGGATCGTCAGCACGATCGAGATGATGATCTGGATAATGCTCAGATAGGTGGTCACCCAGTATCTCCATTCCACGTACGGGAGGTCCGCCAGCCGATTATAGCACGCCATATCCGCTGGCGGCAACTGCATTGCAGCGGGATCGATTTCGGGATTGATTCGCCTGGCCTGCTCTGCTAAACTAGGCGCTGTCGAACGCCGCGGGCGTTTGGGCTCAACCCGGGAACCAGCGGGGGGAATCCGCGAAGCGAAGGGAAGCTGAAGGCTAGCTGGCTAGCTAAGGAGGGAAGCACGTCATGGGTATCCTGGAGTCGCTTGGCCTGAAGAAGAAGAAGGCCGAGAAGCCGGCGGGCAAGACGATCAAGGTCGGCCCGCGGGACACGCTCCGCAAGATCGCCGCGCGCGAGTACGGCGATGAGGAGCAGTGGACCAAGCTGTTTGAGGTCAACAAGTGGCGCATCGACGGCGATGAGGTCGTACCGGGACAGGACCTCTTTGTCCCGGAGCTCCCGCAGAGCAAGAAGTAAGCGTCTCAGTCGAGCGCAACGAACTGCTCTCCGGGCTCGATTGCGCGTTCAATACGAACCGGCCCGGCCTTCGCGCGGACTGACACCGGCAGGGCGCGTGCCGGCGAGACTCATCCGGGGCGACGGACGGATCCCCTGGGTCGTCGCCGTCGTGAAATCACGGGGGTAGGTGGCTCACCGTGACTGATGGGGGATACGTGTCATGCTAGCTCCGGTGGCACATTGGACAAGCAGACGATCTGGGTCACCCGGCTCATCATTCTGGTCTCCTTCCTCGATCTGTTCGCCCAGTTTCCGGTCGTCGCCCCCTACGCCCACGATCTGGGGGCCTCGGCGAGCCTGATCGGCATAATCGTCGGCGCCTACTCGGCGACCAACCTCATCGGCAACATGGTCGCCGGGGTGATGCTGGACCGGTGGAAACGGAAAGCGCTCGTCCTCGCGGGCCTGCTGACGACAGCGGGGGCGCTGGCCTCCTACCCGTTGGCCCGCACGCCAGAGCACCTGCTGACCATCCGAATCGTCCACGGGCTCGCCGCCGCCGTCTTGACGCCCGGCGCGTTCGCCATCATCGGCGATCTGGCGGGGATCGATCGTCGTGCCCGAGCGATGGGCGTCAGCGGCGCGGTGATCACCGTCGCCGCCATCGTCGGGCCGCCAGTCAGCGGTATCGTCCGGGACCGAGTCGGCATCGGGGGAGTCTTCCTCGGGGGCGCCGCCTTGATGTGCATCGCGGCGACGGCATTTGGCTTGCTTGCCCGAGACACCAGGACCCGCACGATCGAGGCAACCCCCTTGCCCACCAGCCCCACACCAGAGCACCCTACCGCCAGCTACCTGGCGCTCTGGACTCGCTCTCCGTTGGCAACCGCCTACCTCGCCGCTCTCGCTCTGACCGTCGGCCTGGGCACGCTGGTGACGCACCTACCGCTCACCCTGGCAGCGCGGGGCGAGCCGGCCTCGCGTATCGGGCTCGCCTTCACCGTGTATGCCATCGTGGCGATGGTTGGCATGGCTGGCCCCCTGAGTCAACTGAGCGACCGGCACGGCCGCGTCGGGCCGGTCGCGGCCGGTCTGGTGGTGATCGGTGGGGGCCTGACCCTCCTGAGCCTGGCCGAGACCGCTGCTGGCATCGCGGCGGGTATGGCCGTTTTTGGCTTCGGTTTCGGGTTGCTCTTCCCCGCGGCCACCGCGTTGGTGACCGACGCGACCGCCCGAAACGAGCGGGGAGCGGCGTTCGGTATTTTCTACGCTGTATACTCTCTCGGCGTGGTCATCGGCTCGGTGCTCAGTGGCATCC
>JACPQP010000310.1 GCA_016190465.1 Chloroflexota bacterium | reverse complement strand
CGCCGCCCATCAGCCCGATCCGGCGCAGATACTCCAGCGACTTCCGGATCACCCCCAGGTGTCCCTCCCGGTTGAGGTCCTGCCCGCGCTGGCCCTCCAGCTCCAGGCTGTAGGGGCCGTGGAAGCCCACCGACTGCAACTCCGCGATGATGGCCGGGAAGTTGACCCGTCCATCACCCAGGGCGCAGAACATCCACTCCCCCTTGCCGCCGACCGTGTCTTTCAGGTGCACCTGGACCACGCGCTCGGCGACCTGCCGGACGTCCTCGGCCGGATCGAGGTCGTCGTTGTAGTAGTAGATGTTGCCGGTGTCGTAGTTGATGCCGATGGCCGGATGGTCGACGGCGTCCAGGAGCTTCCGGGCGAGCGCCCCGTTCCGAGTGAGGCCGCCGTGGGTCTCGAGGGCGATGCGCACCCCACGATCGGCGGCGTAGTCGCCGACGTGGCGGAGCGTGTTCCCCAGCTTGCGCCACTGGTCGGCGTCCACCTCGAGCCGACGGGTGGCGTCGCTGACGACGTTCTGTGCGCCCAACTGCTGGGCGAAGTCGATGCGTCGGCGGAGCAGGTCGACCTGGCGCGGGTGCAGCAGGTCACAGTAGGCGCCGACGCTCACCGGGGTGACGCCGAGGCCCGCCAGGCGGTCCTTCAACTGCTGGACGTCGGCGTCGTCCATGATCTCCGGCACGAAGGCGCCCGCATTCCGCTGGGCCGGTATTTCGACGTGGTGGATGCCCACCTGTGGGAAGTGGTGGTAGGCGACCCACGGGCTGAACTCCAGGAAACAGTTGGGGCTGGCGGCAATGATGTTGTCTTTTGGATCGAGCATCGTGACTCCTATCCCCCATCCCAGCGCAGCCCGGCCGCGGCGACTGCCTGATCGAGCGCCGCCCTGGCCGCGGGGATCTTCGCGTCGGGCAGATGCTCGATGAGGACGTACCCGTCCGGGCAGCACTCCTGGAAGCGGCGTAGGAACGTCACCTGGTCCATCAGCCCCTCGCCGATGACACACTCGGCGATCCGGATGGGCAGCGTGTTCTCGGGGCGCATGTCTTTCGCGTGGGCGCACACCGTGTAGCGGCCACAGAGGTCGAACAGCCGGTGGACCAGCGACGTGGTATTGAAGACGTCGTCCAGCCCCCGGACGAAGTTGACGGGGTCGACGTTGAAGCGCAGCGCCGGCGAGCCGACTGCCTCGATGATGTCGCGAACGCGCTCCGGCGTATCGAGCGGCGACACGGCGCCACCCTCGATGGCCAGGACGACCCCTTCGTCCTCCGCGACGACGCAGACCTCACGCAGGCTGCGCGCGAGCCGCTCGAGCGTGCGCAGATGGGTGTTCTCCGGATGGGGCGTCCACGGGCCAGCGGGGTTGAGGCTGCCCGGTCGGACGTAGACGTTGCCCGCCTGGAGCCACCGACCAACCCGGCAGGCCTGCTGAAGCGCGCGAACGCCCCGCTGGCGGCGCTCATCGTCAGGATGGACGAGCACCTCGTAGCGGGCGTTGGCCTGGGCGACCTGGATGCCACCATCTCGCAGGGTCGCGCCGGCCCGCTCGACCTCCTCCTGGCTGACCGCCAGCGGATCGCCAACCACGACCGAGACGCCGGTAAAGCCGTGGCGGCGCAGGCGCGCGGTGGTCTCCGGGGTAACGTCACGTGGATGCGGGGGCATGAGACCGACGACGCCGCAACGCATCGGACCTCCCTCACCTTCTGTCAGTTGTGACCGAAATGCATCGCCCTCTCGGGCGACGCCAAGGATACCACGCTGGCGGTGGAGCGGCAATGGGAACCGGCTCGACCGGCCGCCGCCGCACTTGCCAACCCGAGGATTTGGATTACAATGAGAGCGCCGAAAAATCGCAAATTGGCCACCGAAGGGCCTTGTGCCGCGACTGTTGGCGGGCTATGCTTGGTGATGCATCCCACAACTCCGTGGCTGAACTGCCCGGGGGCTGGGCGCGCCTCGTTTCACTGGGAGAGAGATGGTTGTGGCGCGATCGACTTCCCGCCGACTGGTGGGCACACTGCTTGGTGGACGCTTCCGCCTCGATGAGCTGCTGAACGCGGGCGGTTCCGGGTCGGTCTACCGAGCCACCGACCTATCTAACGGCCAGACAGTTGTCGCCAAGGTTCTGCGGTCGGTCCACGCGGCGGACCTGGAGCGTTTTCACGACGAGACGGAGCTGTGCTTGCAGCTCGACCATCCCAACGTGGTCAGGGGGATCGCCGGTGGGCTCGGGAACTATCCCTGGTACCTGGTTCTCGAGTACGTCAACGGTGGCAATCTGCGAAACTACCTGATCCGCTACGGCAACCGTTCGACCCTCACCCTGCTCTACTTCATCTGCGGTCAGATCCTCCTCGCGCTGGACTACCTGCACGACTGCGGGATCGTTCACTGCGATCTGCGGCCGGAGAACGTGCTCCTCCACCACGCCGCCAATGGGAAACTGGAGGCGGTGAAGCTCACCGACTTCGGCATCGCCTGGCAGTTGGGCCGCAGCACACGGGCCTCACCGGTCCTCAGCACGACTCCCTACACGGCGCCGGAGCTGCTCCTGGGGGCGATCCACGGCACGGCCGCGGACTTCTACTCGTTTGGGGTGATCCTTGGCGAGCTGCTGACCGGGCACGACCGGATCGTCAACGGGGATGGAGCAGGACCCGGCCAGGCAGTCGCGGTGAGCAACGACGTTCCTCCGCCCTTTCGTCCCTTGCTCGCCGAGCTCCTGCACCCCTCGCCGCTGGAGCGAGCCGATTCGGCCAAGTGGGTCAGCCAGCAGCTCGCGGAGGCGATCGCGCGTAAGTAGCGATCTTGTGGACTCGGCAAGCGAGGTAGCGTAACAGAGGTAGCGTAACAGAGGAATGTCGGCTTGGTCTGATCGCCAGGTGGAGAAGCGGACGGCTGAGAGCGAATAGCGATGAACGGGAGGAAAGCAGGATGTCCCCACAGGCGACCTGGAGCTTTGAACGGGTGGCCGGCCCCTTCGCCTTCACGGAGGGCCCGGTCTGGGATGGCGAAGCCGTGCTGTTCGCCGATATCCCGAACAGCCGGATCATGTGCTACACGCCGGTCACCGGCGGGTGCACCGTGTTTCGCACCGGCACACAGAAAGCGAACGGGCTGACGCTCGACCGCGAGGGGCGCCTGTACGCGGCGCAGGGAGGCGGCCGGCGCGTCGTCCGCTATGAGCGCGACGGGAGCGAGACGGTGCTGGCTGACTCCTATCAGGGGAAGCGGCTGAACAGCCCCAACGACATCGTCGTCGACGATCAGGGGCGCGTGTGGTTCACCGACCCACGCTATGGCGATCGCACCGGCCTGGAGCTCGGGCACGAGTCGATCTTCCGTCTCGATCCTCAACCGGATGGCGCCTGGACGATCACGCGAGTCACCTTCGACACGACTCGACCGAACGGGCTGGCGTTCTCGCCGGACGGCCGGACTCTCTACGTGGCCGAGTCGCCGCCCGCGCCGGAGGGCCCGCGCCAGCTTCGCGCCTACCCGGTCCACCCCGACGCGACGCTGGGCCAACCGGCGGTGCTGTACGATTTTGGGCCGCACCGGGGCATCGACGGTATGCGCGTCGATGCCGACAGCGCGATCGTCGCGTCGTGTGGCTGGGCCCAGAGCGGGCCCGGGCCGCGCATCGCCGTCTTCGCGCCCGGTGGCGCGGTCCTGGAGGAGCACCCGGTGCCGTCGAACCCGACCAACTGTGCGTTTGGCGACGCTGACCTGCGCACGCTCTACGTCACCGCCTACGACGGGGCGCTCTACTGCGCCCGGACGAGCCGCCGCGGCCGGGGGCGAAGCTGGTGATGGGGAGAAGGTCACGTTTCGAGGCTTCGCACGGTGCGATTCTTCGCCACCGCTAGGTCGCGGAAGAACTGGATGGCTGCCTGGAGACGAGCATCGGCGGTGGGTTGGTCATCGCCGTGGGCGACGACGTCGACGGGCATGCCATCGTCGTTCCGCAGCGCGACGTAGGCCTTGAGATAGGTCTTCGGATGTTGCGCCATGACCTCCTGCAACAGCGGCGATACCTCTGACTCGAACATGTCGACGACGACGCGGCACGCGCTCGTCGTCGTCCGGAAGATGCCCCCGAGGATGCCAGCCAGGTGGTGCTGGTAGATGGCCTGCATCTCCCGTGGAGGCCCGGGCATCAGGAAGAAGCGGGTCGGCTCGGCTGCCACGGCGATCAGCGGCGCCCACCCAGCCGGGTTCTGGTAGATGAGCGCGCCCGCCGGGACCGTGGCCATCTTCCGGAGGCCCGGGCTCACCTGACTCGGATCGGTCAGGTTGCGGCGCCGCATGAAGCTGGCGATCGTCGCCTGATCGACCACGACCTCCGCCGCGACAACGCGGGCAACGCACTCGACGGTGAGATCGTCGGGCGTCGGTCCGAGTCCGCCGGTGGTGATGACGACACCGGTTCCTCGCTGGCGAGCGTCGGCAAAGGCGGCGTGAATCTCGGCCGGATCGTCCGGTAAGCAGGTGATCCGCCGAGGATAGACCCCAATCTTCGCCAGTTGCTCGGCGATCCAGAACGAGTTGGTATCGTAGATACGCCCCATGACGAGCTCGGTGCCGATGGAGTAAAGCTCGACCGGTCCCGGCGCATGCCCATCTCGCTGCTGATCCACGCGATCTCCTCTCTCCAACCAGTGGGTGCTCCCTCATTCGGCAGTCGGTCGGCAGCCAGTGTGTGCGATCGGCGCCTCGGCAACCGGTAACCGCAGATGAACGCACCTCACCCCCTGCACCTGCCGTTCCTGAGTGGGTCCGTCAACGGTTCCGGCTCAGGAACGGCGGCCGGGGGTGAGGTCTGCGGTTTCCAACCCCGTCAGGCCAGGACGCAGCCCGGTACGCAGCCCAGTATAGGGATGCCACCTGGTGCGCGTCAACACTTCAGTAAATGGCATGGTTATTGCTCCCGTTCTTGCTCCAGTCCCTGATCCTGAAGGATGAGACCACGACGTCGAAGAGCGTTCGCGTCGCTCTTGGGTCACTTTTCAAGGAGGTTATATGACGCTCCGCAATCTGCTCTGGATCCTACTCGTCGTGGTGCTGATCGTCTGGCTCGTCGGTCTGACGGGTGGGGTGGGGAACCTTGTCCATCTCCTGTTGATTCTGGCCCTGGTTATCCTGCTCTACAACCTGCTCGTCGGGCCTGGTCCGGCGGTCTGACCCGGCGTGGATCTGCACCTCAGTCTAAATCGAATTGCCGAATAGGCGTAAAACAGGGAGGAGATCACCATGATCCATCGGGCGAATATCCAGCCAGGCTTTACCTGTGTCGGCTCGAATGGCGCGAACGTCGGCACCGTGCGGGAGGTATTCGACACGTACTTCCGCTGCGACACGGGCCTTCTCGGGCTTGGCCAGGACCTGTTCATCCCGCTTACTTCGGTTGATCACATCGAGGGGAGCAAGATCTTTCTCCAGGTGCCAGCAGACCGGGTGAGCCAGATGGGGTGGAGCCAACCACCAGCCGAAGCGCGGCCGACCGTTGGAGCAGGGACAACTGGTGGCTTCTACGGCCCAATGCCCGGCGCGACCGAGACAGCCGGTCGCCCATCTGTCACGCGACACCGCGTCCAGCAAGGCTTCACCTGCACGGGCTCTGACAACAAGAAGATCGGTACTGTGAAAGAGGTGTACGATACCTACTTCCACTGCGACACCGGCTTTCTCGGTCTCGGTCCGGACCTGTACATCCCGTTCGACGTGGTCAACCGCGTCGAGGGGGAGAACGTCTCTCTGAACGTGCCGTCGGACCGGGTGCATCAGCAGGGCTGGGACCGCCGGCCCGGCGTGGGCATGCGGTAAATCCTTCCAGAGGGCGGACCTCACCCCCCGTCCCCCTCTCCGTCAGTCCTGAGCGCAGCGAGGGATCCGGCTTAGCAACGACGGTGCAGGGGTGAGGTCCAGATTGCCCCTCGCCGCCAAACGGAGGAGGGCATCACTCCCCTCCCCGCGTCGAGCCTGGCTCACGAACAGCGCGCAGGGGGGTGGAGGTTCCAATTGCCCCCAGATTGCCCTAAAGAACTACGAGTTGCTGCCGACAATCATCCTAGGTGACCTCGCACCCGGGCTATGCGCAGGAACGGGGCGTGATTCCTGAAGGGCGAGGTTTGGTGGGGAGGTGCTGACGTGGCGATCGAGATAGGCCTGGAGTCTCCGGAGACACGGCCGATGGCGTTCAAGGTAGTTCTCTACGAGGCGATCCACCGGACCGCTCAGGCTCAGCACGCGGCGCTGGAGAATGACGACCTTGGCACCTTCTATGACCTCCTCGTCGAGCGCGAGAAGCTCCTGGAAAAGGTTGAGCAGGTCGGCGAGATGAGCCGCTCGCTTGGTACTCAGGCCGCCGATCTCGACCGACGGGACCGGTCTGCCGCGGCAACCCTCGTGCGCAGCATCCTCGACCTCGATACCCAGAGCGAGCAATTGTTGATGGACAAGATCGCCACCGCCCGGACCGAGCTCAACCGTGTTCACTCGGGGCGCAAAGTGCTTCGCGCCTATGACTATCTGGCGCCAAACACGGTGAACGGGCTCGTCGATCGCCGAAGCTGAGACTATAGGGGATTTCCCCATAGCCGGGCGCCTGACAAGCTGGTACCATCGGCGGTGAGAGCCGGCCACTTTGCCAGTGGATAATGGCCGGTGCAGGCCAGGGCACCGATGGACTCGGGTAACCAAAAGGGAATCCGCACCGGGCTCGCTCCTCCTTACAAGGCGACCGACTCCTCTGGCGCGAGACGCAGTTCCCCCCAGACTGGCCGCGCTCCGGGGGCGGGGTCGTTTGCCGCTGTCCTCGACGCGGTACAGCGCCAGCAGGAAATGGGCACCCCACCCCTCTCCCGTGGCGACCAAAGGAAGTCCCTGTGGGACGCGGGACCGGACTCCGGAGCTGCGCAGGTGGTGGGGGGAATGCGCGCCACACGCCCAGTCCCGACCGCCGAGTTTCAGCAGATGGTTCGCATCCGCAGCGAGCGCTGGCGTGGTGGCGAGCCGCTGCGGGGCGACGGGGCGTCTTCCGGCGACGGGGCGTCCGGAGCCGGGTTCGCCCCGTCGCCCCGTCGCCCCGTCGCCTCGTCGCCCCAGGCACTCGCGAGTATGGGCGAGCCGGTGCGAGGGATACCGCTTGATCGGTATCCCCATCCGCCGGGCGACAACGGGAACGGCATTCACTGGGTGCCGATCACCAGCACCAGCGATGCGGTCGTCGATCGGTTCGTCGACGAGGCGGTCCGCATGCGCATGAAGTGGGTGACCTTCCTCAACGATGGCACCCACATCGGGGCAAACGATTACCTCGTCAAGAAGCTGGTCGCCAACGGCATCGAGCCCGTCATGCGGATCTATACCCCACCGGGCGAGACCATCAAGGGAGATGTCCAGGCGCTCGTCCGTCACTACAAGGCGCTGGGCGTCAACTACTACCAGCCCTACAACGAGCCGAACCTGAAGCACGAGAACGCCGGAGCGGCGCCCGACGTCAACCGCTACCTGGACCAGTGGATCCCGGTGGCGCGCGCGATCGCCGCGGCGGGCGGCTATCCCGGCTTCGGCTCGCTTGCTCCGGGCGGTGACTTCGACGACATTGAGTTTATGAAGCAGGCGTTGGCCGGCCTCAAGCAGCGGCACGCCCTTGATACCCTGGGCCGAGGGTGGATCAGCCTGCACAACTACACGCTCAATCACCCGATCGACTACGCCAAAGACAGCAACGGCTTCCTCAAGTTTCGCTGGTACGATCGCCTCGCCCATCAGGCGGTCGGCCGGAGCCTGCCGATCATCGGCACGGAGGGCGGCACCTTTGTCGGCAGCAAGGAAGACCTGACCTTCCCCGAAGTGACGGAGGAGCGGCAGGTGCAGATGGTTGTCGACGCGTACCGGTATCTGAAACGACGCGAGCCGTACTACTTTGCCTACACCTACTGGGTGATCGCCAACGAGGAGGGTGGCGGCCACGACCAGGGCTTCAGTCGCCACGCCATGTTCAAGCCGGGCCAGGTGAGCCCGGTCGTGACCGCGCTGCGCAATCTGGTCTGATAAGCGCCTTCAGGGGACAGTTTAGGGGATTCCCCGATACTCGGAAGCAACCGAACGACGTAGGATGACGTTGTGGGGGTGGCAAACGTGAGTTTCTTCTCAGCCCTGCGGACCAGCGCCTCGGGATTGACGGCCCAACGGTTGCGGATGGACGTCATCTCGAACAACATCGCCAACGCCGAGTCGACTCGAACGTCGCGGGGTGGCGCATTCCGTCGGCAGCAGATCGTTTTCTCCCCTCGGGTGGCCGGGCTGCCATTCGCTCGGTTTCTGCGCGACAGCGGTGGCGTCGAGCCAACGCTGGGGGCGGTGGAGCAGGGGGTGGAGGTCGCGTCGATAACCGAGGATGACAGCCCGACCCGCCTCGCCTACCAACCCGGACACCCTGACGCGAACGCCGAGGGCTACGTCGAGTATCCGAATGTCAACGTGGTTACCGAGATGACGGACATGATCTCGGCGACGCGGTCGTACGAAGCGAACGTGACTGTCTTCAACGCGGCCAAGGCGATGGCGCAACGGGCGCTCGAGATCGGCCGGGCCTGAGTCGGGGCGAGCCTTGCGTTCGCCCCCGGAGCCCGGAGGAGTGATCTCCGGCGCCGCGAGGGAGTGGTAGGGTGGCTCAGCTTCGAGAGTTCCTCGCGCAGCTCCAGGCCTACTGGGCCGGGCTCTCGCGCGTCCAGCGCCTCGTGCTCATCGGCGTCGTCGTCGCCGCCATCGCGCTGGTCGGCACCCTCCTGAGTGTCGCCCAGCAGACGTCGTACGGCGTCGTCTACTCCAGCCTGGACGAGAAAGACGCCGGAGCGATCGTCGCCAAGCTCAAAGACTTGCGGATCCCGTATCAGCTCGCCGATAACGGACGGACGGTTCGCGTTCCCCGCGACCGCGCCGACGACGTGCGGGTTACCCTGGCCGGCGAAGGGCTGCCGCAAGGCGGGGTCGTCGGCTTCGAGCTGTTCAATCAGCAGGGACTCTCCTCGTTCGGGCAGACCGAGTTCACCCAGCGCCTCAACCTCCAGCGAGCGATGGAGGGTGAGCTCAGTCGAACGGTTGGCCGAGTTGACGCGGTCGAATCGGCTCGGGTCCACCTGGCAATCCCCCAGCCGTCCCTGTTCCTGGAGAAAGAGAAGGTCACGACGGCATCGGTGATCCTCCGTCTCCGGCCCGCTCGATCGCTCGAACCCAAGCAGGTGACGGGCATCGCCCACTTGCTTGCTCGGAGCGTCGAGGGCCTGACGCCCGAGAACATCACGATCGTCGATACGTCCGGGAACGTCCTGTCTGACCTCATCGACGAGAAATCGGCCCGGGTGACCGGCAGCCAGCGGGAAGTGCAGCGAACTCTCGAGAAGAACCTCGAGCGCGATATCACGTCGATGCTCCATCGAGTGATCGGGCCGAATCGCGCCGTGGTGCGGGTCAGCGCGGCGCTGAACTGGGACAACGTGCAACAGGAGAGCGAGCTGTTTGTCCCGCCGCAGACCGTGCTGGAGGCCCGGCCGAACGTCCAACGGAGCACGCAGACCATCGAGGAGCGGTTCACCGGTCCTGTCGCCTCGCTGCCCGGTGGCGTTCCCGGCGCCGCCTCAAACCTCGCTCCGGGTGTGCAGGCGGCTGCCAGCCAAACCGCGTCCGGGAGCCAGGTGCAGTTCAGCCGCAAGGACACCATCTCGAACTACGAGATCTCGAAGACCGTCGAGAAACTGGACAAGGCGCCCGGCGCCATCGAGCGGCTGTCGGTCGCGGTGATGCTCGACGGCCCGATGGATGAGGCGCGCGTCCAGGCCATTGAGCGCACGATCTCGACGGCGGCGGGCATCAAGCTGGAGCGCGGGGATGTCGTGACCGTGGCGGCGATGTCGTTCGATCGGACGGCCCTGGAGGAGCAGGAGCGACAGATGGCCGAGGCAGCACAGTACGAGTTCTACGTGAACATGGCGAAGGTCGTGGCGGCGGTCCTCATCTCCTTCTTCCTGCTCCTCTTCCTGCGCTCGCTGCTGGTCCGGCCGCAGGTGGAGATCGAAGAGCTCGAAGAAGCCGAGGAAGGGGGCCTGGCCGGTCTGCCGATCGAAGGGGGGCTCGAGCAGATCATTGCGCCCGAGGAGATCGAGGCGATTGGTCCGCCACTGGAAGTGCCGGAGATCATCTCGCCCGAAGAGGAGCGCATCCGCGAGATGGAGGAGCGGCTGCGTGAGATGCAGGAACGGCGGCGGGTGTTTGAGGAGCAGGTCTTCAACCTCGCCCGGAACAATCCGGAGGCCATCGCCGACCTCATCAAGAGTTGGATGGAAGAAGAGGAAGAGGTCGAGCGGGCGTAAGGCCAGTCGGGGCGGGGG
>JACPQP010000309.1 GCA_016190465.1 Chloroflexota bacterium | reverse complement strand
GGGGTAGGGGTAGAGGGGGTATCCACCTTCGGTGCGGAGGAGACGTTCGTGAGGGTGCTCATCACGGGAGTGACCGGCATGGCCGGTAGCCATCTCGCCGAGTTTGCGCTGCGAGAGACGAGTGCCGAGGTGTATGGCACCTATCGCTGGCGCAGCCGGCTCGATAACCTCGTGGACCTGGATCGCCAGGGGCGGGTGAACTTCGTCGCCTACGGCGGCAACGTCCACGACCCGGCCTCGCTGGCGGCGTATATCGCTCGCGAGGCGAAGCCACGAGCCCTGAACCTGCTGCCGGCCGATCTGGCGGATCCAGTCTCGGTGCGCACGTTGATCTCGGCCGTCCAACCGGATCGGATCTTCCATCTGGCAGCCCAGAGCTTCGTGCCAACGTCGTGGCACGCACCGGCGGACACGCTGCAACTGAACATCATTGGGCAATTGCACCTGTTTGAGGCCATCCGTGCCGCGGGCATCGACCCGCTCATCCACGTTGCCGGTAGCTCCGAGGAGTACGGTCTCGTCTACGAGCACGAAGCGCCCATCAAAGAGAGCAACCCGCTACGGCCCCTCAGCCCCTACGCGGTGAGCAAGGTGGGACAGGAGATGCTCGCCTGGCAGTACCATCGCAGCTACGGGCTCCAGACGGTGGTGACTCGGGGCTTCAATCACACCGGGCCTCGCCGGGGTGAGGTTTTCGTCACCAGCTCGTTTGCGAAGCAGATCGCCGAGATCGAGCGGGGCATCCGACCGCCGGTCGTTCAGGTGGGCGACCTCTCTCCCCGGCGGGACTGGTCCGATGTGCGCGACATCGTCCGGGGATACTGGATGGCGCTCGAGTACGGCGTGCCGGGAAGTGTTTACAACATTGGGAGCGGGATCGCCCGGAGCATCGAGGAGATGCTGCACGTGCTGCTCAAGCAGTCGCGGGCCGACGTTCAGGTCGTGGTCGATCCCTCACGCTTGCGCCCATCGGATGTGCTCCTCCTGTGGGCGGATACGTCGGCGTTTCGCCGGCAGACTGGCTGGGAACCACGGATCCCGTTCGAGCAGACGATGGGTAGCTTGCTCGACTACTGGCGCGAGCGGGTTGGCCAGTTTGGGGAGGTACGCCTGCAAGGTCAGGCCCGTTAGCGAAGGCCAGCCATAGCGGCTGGCTGGCCTGGCCGTGAGCCGAGCGCCAGCAAGTCGGCCGCTCTACGCGGTTGGTCTGGGTGTCAGACGCGGCTCGCGAATGCGCAGCGCGCGGCAGCGGCGACAGAGGTAGGCATCGCGCCCGTCGGCGTGGAGCGTGAGCTTCCAGGCGTGCCCGACCGTGAAGCAGATGACTCTGGCGATGAATGGCATGGTGGCCCACCTTCCGCGCGCTGGTTGATCCCTGGTACTTCGTCGCGATGCCCGTCCCCGAGATAAGTTGTCCATTCTCAAGCTGTCCTCGCTCTCAAACTATCCTCGGTCTCAATGCTGGTGGGCCGTACTATAGCATATCTGGATTTCGCCAGCAGTATCCTGTTTTCGGAATCAGGCCCGGTAGCGCCTCGACAACGCGACGTAGCCGAGCGCGCTCGCGCGGATGCGCTCGTGCTCCTCGGAGGTGGTCGCTCGAACGACTTTGCCCGGGACGCCGAGCACCAGGGAACCGGCGGGTATCCGGGTGTTCTCGGTGACCAGTGCGCCTGCCCCGATGATGGAGTTGGCGCCGATGGTCGCGCCGCTGAGCACCGTGGCATGCATGCCGATCAGGACGTTGTCTTCGACGCGAGCGCCATGCACGATGGCGCCGTGACCGACGGTGACGTAATCGCCGATGATGGCCGGAAGCCCCGCATCGACGTGGACGGTGCAGTGATCCTGGACGTTCGTGCAGTCGCCAATCCGAATGGGCGCGATGTCCCCGCGAGCGACGGCGTTGAACCAGATGCTGGCGCCGGTCCCCACGGCGACGTCGCCGATGAGGATGGCCCCGCCGGCGATGAATGCGTCCGCGGCAACCCGTGGCCGGATCCCCTCGAATGGAAGCTCCATACCGGTCATCCTCCCTACCGCAGTGCCGAGCGTTGTCGAGCAGTCGACCTTCCCCCTCCCCGTGTCGGCAAGGGAAGCCATTCCCCCTCCCCCGTGCCTGCCCCCCTCCCCGCGTCGGGGAGGGGGGCAGGGGGGAGAGGTCCGT
>JACPQP010000302.1 GCA_016190465.1 Chloroflexota bacterium | reverse complement strand
GCAATCTGCAATCCCCCTCGCCCCCTCGCCCCGTCGCCATGTCGGTGATCCGTTCAATCCGCTCGTCCCGAGCGCAGCGAGGGAATCCGTTGACAGCCCCCGTCGCCGTCGGGCGACGCTCCTCCCGTCCCTGGGACGCCCAGCGCGACAGGATGCGCTCGATCCGCCGGGGCGCGACGAAGGCGCTCCCCGAGGCCACGGCCTCGCCGATCGCCGCCCGGACCCACTCCCAGCCGGCGGCGCCGTGCCGGCCGGCGGCGGTGGCGAATCGCGCCGCCAGGTCGTGGAGCAACTGCGCCTCGGCCGGCGACGCCGGCCGGTTGTTGGCCGCGGCGTAGGTCTCCAGAGTGAGCTGGCGCTCGACGTCCCCCACCCCCGGTGCCGTTCCCGAGCCTGGTCCAACGGTGCCGGTCAGGGGTGGTCTGATCTGCTGGCCGGGTGTGTCGCCGGTTGTCCCGATCATCGGGCGGGAGGGAGACGATCTGGCCTGCTGGCCGGATGTGTCTTCTGTTGCCTCGGTCGTCGCGGGGGAGCGGGGTAACCGGTTTGGCCGGTCGGGCCGTGTCCCGCGAGCGGGTTCAGCCGGCGATGTACCGGCGGGGGTATCCGTGGTTGTCGTGGTCGTAGTAGTTGATGTAGAGGTTAATAGTACCTCTTCCGGGGCAAATTCTGCTGCGCCATGCTGGAGGCAGTTTTCGGCCACAGGCGCACCGGTCAGGCGGTCCATTTGGCCGGCAGGTGGCTCCGGAGCGTGAAAATCGCCGGTCGGTGGCGCGGGTGGGCCGGCCGCGTGGTCAGGCAGACGGCCGGTCAGCTCGGCCTCGCGGCCCTCGGCGAGGAGCCGCTCGGCGGCGCGCAGACAGAGCCGCTGCTCGTCGTCCGGAGTAAGCGGGTCGTCCATCGCCACGAAGTACATGTCCGAGGTGCGGACCTTCTTGCCGAGCGCCGGATCGTAGAGGTAGCGGGGCTGGCGCCGGACGAAATAGTGGGCGAAGGGGTGGGTGAGGGCGGCCCGGACCGTCTTGGTCGAGTCTACGCCGATCTCCCGGGCCAGGGTGGCCTGCTCGGGGAAGCACCAGTCGCGTCGCTCCTTGGTGATCCGGTTGTAGTAGCAGTGACGGCGCAGCGTGACCACCAGGGCGGTGAGCGTCGGGCCGAGCAGGGGGGGCCAGCGGGTCCAGAAGTACTGCGTGGCGACCACGACCTTGTCGGGCTCGACGATCTCGTTGCGGAGGTCGTGGTAGAACGGCATCAGGCGCGCCTGCTCCGGGGTGAGCGACGGCTCGGGTTGGAGCGGTTTGTCCATGTCCCCGCTTCTCCTACTCCCTCGCCGGAAGCCCCAGCCAGCGCCGGGCGATCGCCTCGACGACCTGCTGGAACTCCGCCCGCTCCGCGTCCGTGAGGGTGGGCGCGGTGAGCGCCCGGGCGACGAGCGCGAGCGCGGGGTGATCCACGCCCAGGATGTGAATCGCCTCCGGCAGGAAGCCGGCTGCGACGAGCAGTCGGTCGGTCTCGCCCGGGTCCACCTCGAGGGCCCGGGCCATCGCCAGGACCGTCTCCCGCCGCTCGACGCCGCGCTGCCCGCTCTCCAGGCGGTTGACGTAGCTCGCGTCGAGGCCCACGCGCTTGGCCAGCCCGCTCTGGGATACTCCGGCCGCCTCGCGGCGGGCCCGGAGCGCCTCGCCAAACCCCGTGGTCGTCTGCATGGGTTGCTTCCTCCGTTCCATCGACACTCTAGCTGATCTGTGCCTGCTTGTCAAGCGATGGCCGGGCGTAGGGGCGCGGCCCTGCCGAGGCCGATGACTTCCTGGCATATCATATGTGCCAGCTCGGCATCGCTGGTTTGTCGGTACGGCCGACACCCGCCGGCCTGGGCTATGTCGCGCAGGCATATCCCCGCGTCGCCGTCGCTCTGTCCTCCCGTCGACGCGCTCGGTCGTCGCATGCCCACGAGCGTCGCGCCCTGACGGGCGTGGCACCCCCACCTCGCCTCCCGTCCCCTCTTCGCCCGGGCTCTGGGCAGACAGTCCTGGCCAGGAGACAGGCAGCCCACCCGAGTGGGCAGGTTTCGGGAGGGGGAGCCGCCATCCCCCTCCCCGGGGTGACCTAACCCCCCAGCCCCCTTCCCGTCGCGGGAAG
>JACPQP010000296.1 GCA_016190465.1 Chloroflexota bacterium | reverse complement strand
GTCGCCGCGTCGCTCGCCGTTCCTGAACTGGGCCCCATCGCCCCGTCCCTGCGTCGGCGCGTCCCCCCATCGCCCCGTCGCCCCATCGCCCCGTCGCCCTGCCGCCCCCTCCCGTGGTCGCCCCGTCCCGCCGTCGGAGGGCGATGGCGGCGCGGCCTGGCCGGCGGCCTCGGCGAGCTTACGCCCCCGGTACGTCGTGTAGTTGCCCGGGTAGACGCGCGGCGTCCCGCCGTCGATCTCGACGATCCGGGTCGTCACCCGGTCCAGCAGGTAGCGGTCGTGCGAGGCGACGACGACGACCCCGTCGAAGGCCGCCAGCGCATCCTCCAGCACCTCCTTCGAGCCGACGTCCAGGTGGTTCGTCGGCTCGTCGAGCAGGAGGACGTTCGCAGGCTGAAAGAGGAGCTTTGCCAGCGCGACGCGACTCCGCTCGCCGCCGCTGAGGTCGCGAGTGCGCTTGAAGACGTCATCCTGAGTGAACAGGAACCGGCCGAGCAGCGTCCGAACGGCCTCGATCGTCGTGCCGTTCGGCACGACGCTGTACACCTCGTCGAGGATGCTCCGGTCCCCGTCGAGGGCGGCGGCCTGGTCCTGGGCGAAGAACGCCCGCTGGGTGTTTGGACCGACGATGAGCGAGCCCGCGGTGGGCCGCTCGCGGCCGGCGAGCAGGCGAAGCAGGGTCGACTTTCCCGCGCCGTTCGGGCCGACCAGCCCGATGCGATCGCCCCGCTCGACAATCAACGTCGCGCCAGCGAAGACCGGACGGTCACCATAGGCTTTGGCGACGTCGCGCAGGCGGAAGACCTCGCGTCCGCTTGGCGGACAGGGCGGAAAGCGAAACGCGATCGTCTTCGTCTCCCGCGGGATGTCGACCGGCTCGATCCGGGCGAGTTGCTTTTCGCGGCTCTTCGCCTGGGCCGACCGACGGGCGCTGGCCCGAAACCGCTCGACGAAGGCGCGTTGCTGCTCCAGATACTCTTGCTGCCGCCTGGCCGCGGCCAGCAGCGCCTCGCGCCGCTTCGCCTTCTCGCGGGTGTACCACTCGTAAGGGCCGGGATAGGCGGTCAGTCGGCCATGCTCGAGCTCCAGCGTGCGGACCGTCACTCGGTTCAGGAAGTAGCGGTCGTGGGAGACGACGATCGCGGCGCCCCGGTGCTCGCGCAGGTACTCCTCAAGCCACTCCATCGCCGCGACGTCGAGGTGGTTGGTCGGCTCGTCGAGGAGCATGAGGTCGGGCCGCGCCAACAGGATCCGCGCCAGGGCGATCCGCATGCGCCAGCCGCCGCTGAAGTGCTCCGTGGGGCGCTCGTAGTCCGCCCGGGTGAAGCCAAGTCCGTCCAGCACCCGACCGATCTGCACTTCGACCGTATGGCCGTCTAGCCGGTCAAACTCGCTCTGCAACCGGGCGTGCTCGTCGATCAGGGCGTGCAGTCGCGGGTCATCGGCGGCAACCTGGTGCATCTCGCGCTCGATGTCTCGCTGCCGCTCTTCGTTGTCGCGCACTGCCGCGAAGACCTCGAGCATCTCCCCGTGGAGCGTGCGGCCGGACTGCACATCGGCCTCCTGGGGCAGGTAGGCGACGGTCTTGCCCGGAGTCCGGCTGACCGCCCCGCCATCCGCGGCCAGCTCGCCCAGAACAATGCGCAGGAGCGTCGACTTCCCCGCCCCATTCGGCCCGACCAGGGCGACCCGTTCCCCCGTGGCGGCACCGAAGCTGGCGTCCTCGAAGAGCGTCTGGTCGCCAAATGCCTTCTTCAGTTGCGTAACCTGGAGCACACTCACCTCAACGGTTTTGAGCTACGACTGGAACCGCAGATAAACGCTGCCCTCACCCCTTGCCCCTCTCCCCGTGGGAGAGGGGTAGGGGGTGAGGGCGTTCATCCGCGGTTTCGAAAACCCTGGTCACGTCACGCGCCTTTGCGCGCCGCAACATAGCGATGAAGGAACGCGTACCGGAACGCCGCGAACGTGCCCTGGCGGAGCGCCGCACGAATCTGCTCCACGAGCCGGACGATGAAGCGCAGGTTGTGCAGTGTCGCCAGCCGGTAGGCCAGGAGCTCTTCGGCGACAAACAGGTGGCGCAGGTAGCCCCGGGTGAAGCGCTGGCAGGTGAAGCAGTCGCACCCATCCTGGATCGGTCGTGTATCCAGCCGATAGGCGGCGTTGCGGATGTTCAGCCGGCCATCCGGCGTGTAGAGCCCGCCGTGCCGGGCCAGCCGGGTGGGTGCGACACAGTCGAACAGGTCGATGCCCCTGGGGATGCACTCGAAAAAGTCATCGGGATCGCCGATCCCCAGCAGGTGGCGTGGCCTCTCGTCGGGAAGCAACGGGACAGTCCAGTCGAGCACCCGGTGCATGTCGCACTTCGACTTGCCAAGCGATCCACCGATCGCCAGCCCCTCGAAAGGGAGGCCGCCGATGAATCGCGCGCTCTCCTCGCGCAGGTCGCGATACTCGCCTCCCTGGACGATGCCGAACAGCCCCTGCCGGGGCGATGTCGATCCCCGCGCAGCCTGGAGCGACCGGAGCGCCCAGCGATGCGTGCGGTGCATCGCCTCGCGGGTGTATTCGTACGAGGAGAGCGGCGAGGTGCACTCGTCGAACGCGAGGATGACGTCGGCACCAAGCTGCTGCTGGACCGCCACCGACTTCTCCGGGGTCAGCACGTGGCGCGAGCCGTCGATGTGCGAGATGAAGGTGACACCCTCCTCGTCGATGCGCGTCAGGCGACCGCCAGGGCTCGGCTTCGGTTGACTTTCGCCGGGGAACATCGCGGCGATCTTGCCGACGCCGTGCTCGATGCCAAACCCGAGGCTGAAGACCTGGAATCCCCCCGAGTCCGTGATGATCGGGCGGTCCCACGCCATGAAGCCGTGGAGGCCACCAAAGGTGGCGATCAGGTCGGCCCCAGGGCGCAGATAGAGGTGATAGGTGTTGCAGAGGACGATCTCGCCGCCGAGCGCGAGAACCTCGTCGGGCGCCAGGCTCTTCACCGACGCCTGCGTGCCCACGGGGATGAAGGCCGGCGTCTGAACCGGGCCGTGGGGCGTCTCCAGCAGAGCCAGGCGCGCGTGCGAGTGCGGGTCGCGGTGGTGGATTCGGAAGTGCGTCGCGGGCATCAGATGCCGGTCCTCAGGAGCAGACTCAGTAGAAGATCGTGCGAGTGCGGTGATAGGGCTCGTCGTCCGGCGAGGGCGTCTGGCCGAGCTCCCAGAGGAGCCAGTCCAGTTCGAAGGAGTTGCGCTTTACCCCCAGTCGGAGAAGCGCCTGTCGGAGCTCTTCCACGCCCCAGATCGTGTTCGCCCGGATCTCGACCTCCTCGGGCGAGCCGGGCGCCAGACACTCCCGGCGACAGAGCCGCCCACTGAGCTGCGGGCTGTAGCGCAGGATGCCCAGTCGTCGCAGCACTTGCGGCACCTTGTAGTCGGCAAAAGCCGTCAACTGATCGAGGTCCGGGAAGTGCCCCCAGCCCTGGCCGAAGTACGCCCCGTGAAGATCGCCAACGAGGATCTGCGCCCGCTTGTAGAGTCGAACCTCCCGCCCGTCGTAGACGACGACGTCGTTGAATGAGGGGAGCTCGTGAGCGAGCAGTTGCACCAGTCCGACGGCGCTGCGTTGGGCCTCGACGATGGCGTTGACGAGCTCGCCGTGATAGCGCTCGACGAGGACCTGTCCGGCTTCCCGGAGGTTGGCGAGGCGTTCGTCGAGCATGGGGACCTCCCCGTGTCCCTTGAGGATCTCGGCGAGCTGCTTGCGGGAGAGGCTTGCCAGGAAGCGCGCATCGAGGATCGGGATGTTCAGCGCGAGCGCGCGCTTGAGCGCGGCGGCCAGCGCCCAGTAGCCGTTGACCAGTTCGCCGAGAAACTCGACCTGCCAGCGGGGCTCGCCCCAGAACGAGAAGTTCAGCGCATCCAGCACCAGGACATAGTTTGCCGTCTGCGGCGTTCCGTCGGCGAAGTGGTAGCGCAGATTCCAGGCCGGGATGGGCACTGGCGAGCGGGCAAGATCGGCAGCCACGCTCTGGATCCGTTCCCGGTCGATGGACACGTGGCGGCTATGCTCCACGACGTACCGTGTCGTCGTGAGCACGCCCATCGCGTCGTCTTGCTCGATCACCAACGCTCCTCCTTCACAAGTATACCTTACTGCGGCCAGTGCCGAGCCCTGTGCTCGCCGTTCCTGAGCCGAGCCCGCCATGGGGAGGGCTGACAGGAGCAGGCGATGGCATGTGACTTGCACCCTGGCAAGGGGATTCTTCCTCTGGCCGTTCGTACAGCGCGCCGAAGGGGACGAGATACGCGATGCCACGGCGAAGCTACGGGCAGCGTCTGCCCTTCCAGTTGCCACCTGGCCTGGGGCTGGTCTGGTGCTGGCTGGCGCTCGAGTTGGGCTTCCTCCTGTTTTTCGCGGTGGGCGGGCTCCCGGCACTGCGTCTTGCCCCGACAGGACTGGCCGACCGCTGGCCCGGGCATAACCAGCCAACTCGCCTGCTCGTATCGCTCATCGGGCTGGATCGGTTGGACCCGGCGACCATACCGCGCGTCGCGCTGGGACTCTTCGCCTGGACGCTCGTCGTGCTCGTCCTCGGCGCGCTGTTCGCCACCTCGCTGGCGCGTCGGGTGCCGCACCCGACCGGGCGGCACGCGGCGCTGGTGCTGATAGGCACCGGGCTCTTTGGGGCGACGCTGGTGGGCGTTCCGACGTTGCTCTCGGAAGACCTGTTTCTCTACGCGTCCTACGGACGGATTATCGCCGTACACGGGGCGAACCCGTTGGTCCAGCCACCCAGCGCATTTCCGGCAGACCCGCTCCTTTCGCGCGTGTTCTGGCGCGATCAGCCGGCACTGTATGGTCCACTGTGGCTGCTCATCGCGGCTGGGGTGGCCACGCTGGCCGAGCGCCTGGGCGGGGAACCGGCCGTGTACGTGTTGCTCTTTCGCGCGGTCGGCCTCGGCTTCCACCTGGGCGCCGGGGTCGTGTTGTGGCGCTTGCTCGATGACGTTGCGCCCGCGGTCAGACTCGCCGGCCTGGTCACCTACGCCTGGAACCCGCTGGTTCTTGTGGAGGTGGTCGGGAACGGCCACACCGAGGGGCTGATCGCGCTGCTGCTGCTGCTCGCCCTGCGCGCCGTCGCCCGCGGCCACCCGGTGCCGGCGCTGGCGACGATCGGGTTGGCCATCGCCACCAAGCTGGTGATGGCGCTCCTGGTTCCGGTCTTCTTGTGGCATTGCCTCCTGTCATCTCGCTTTCGCGCCTTTCGCTCGTTTCGCCCCCCATGTTCTCAAAGGCGCGGTCCAAACCCCCACCGCGCGCAAAAGTCAGGAAAGGTGGAGTATTCACGGATCGCGTTGACTGCTGTCCTGGCTGTCGCTCTACCGGTCATCGTGGGCTATGCGCTCTTTGCTCCGGGGATGTCGCTCGCGAGCTTCTTTGGGGTAGTCGGGCGTGCAATCGGGGCGACCGCCAACACCACCAACTTCTACAACTCGCTCCACGAGGTGGCCATCCACCTGCTGGGTGGCGTTTCGCCCCGGGTTGCGCCTGACCCGGGGGCGAGCCCCGCGCTCGAGGCGTTGCTCAAGGCGATCGGTGGGCTGGTGATGGTGCTCGTCATCGTGGCGCTGTGCCGCCGCGCCTGGCGACGCTCGTTCCAGCTCCCCCCTCTCCCGCAGCACGGGGCCTGCTCACCAAGGCTGACCGGGGGTGAGATGGCTCGCGGCGCCGCTGGCGATGCTGGCTGGCTCCTGCTGGCCTATCTGGTCGGCGGCTGCATCTGGTTCTGGCCGTGGTACCTGGTGCCACTCATCGCGCTGGCGACACTCCAGACAGGCACCTTTCCTGGTTCGACTTCTGATTCGAGGCTGCTCCGGTCGAGCTGGCTGCTCACGGCCGGTGGACTGTTGCTGTACGTCTTTCTGCCGCAATATCCGCCCGCGCCGCTGGCGGCGATCTTCGGCTACCGCGCGCTGATCGTCTTTGGGCCGCTGCTCGTGCTGCTGGTCGCGGCGGTGATGCCCGTCCCCACCGGCCACGTCCGGTCCTGGCCGACGGCGATCTACTCGGCACTCATCTGCAATTGCAGATCTGCAATCCGCTCCAGGTGGCTGGCTCACCGGACCGCCGTCCTGCTTGCCCTGCTGCTCATCGGCGCGTATGTCTACTTCCGGGT
>JACPQP010000299.1 GCA_016190465.1 Chloroflexota bacterium | reverse complement strand
GGGGGACGGGGCGTGCTCCGGCGACGCGGCGGCGGGTTTGGACCACGAAAGGCACGAAACGAGCGAAAGCTCCTCGTGTCTTGGTGGTGAACTTCGCACCCCGTCGCCCCACGCCAGTTCGTCCCATCGCTCCGTCGTCCCATCGCCCTGTCGCCCCACGCCCCGTCGCCCCCTCTCCCCGGCGCAAGCGATGAGAGGAGAGGTGTGACTGACCTTCCCAGAGCCGTGGGGGCGAGCCTCTTGCCGCTGGGAGCATTGTAGCGCAAATGCGGCCCAAGTGGTGCGAGAAAATTGGGCCAATCTATGTTACACTAAGACGTGACTGGAACGCTTCGGCGGCTTTCGCCGTGGGTGAATAGTTCACCACTGTTGGCGCCAGATACCTCTGGCGCGGCGCCCGATCCCCGTTCGGATCGCGCTGACGAATCGTCCCAAGTTCATCAATACAAGGAGTTAGCGTGATGCCGACTGACAAAACTCTAACCTGCCGCGACTGTGGGACTCCATTTGTGTTTAGCGCCAGCGAGCAGGAGTTTTATGCCCAAAAGGGCTTCACCAACGAGCCTGGCCGTTGTCCGACCTGTCGAGCGGCGCGAAAGGCGAGCCGCGGCGGTGGCTACGGTGGCGGAGGTGATGGACGCGGCGACGATCGTCCTCGGACTCTCCATCCCGCGGTCTGCAGCCAGTGTGGCAAGGAGACGCAGGTTCCCTTTGTGCCGCGGGGCGACAAACCGGTCTACTGCTCCGATTGCTTCGAGTCACGTCGCAGCACGGGGTACGGGAGCGACCGTGAGAGTCGCGGGCGGCGCTGGTAGTGCATATCGTTCGGCGCGACAGTGAGAGCTTCGAGGAGTTTCTGCGGCGCTACAAGCGCAACTTTACCCAATCGGGTATCCTTCGCGAGTACAAGCGCCATCGCTTCTTCGTCGGGCCAAGCGAGGCCAGGCGGCTGAAGCAGCGGGAGGCAGCAAGGCGTCTGCGACGCCGACAGCGCTCGCGGGCGTAACGGCGCGCAGAAGCGTTCAGCCGTCAGCGAGAAAGACCCCATTGGTACTCGGTGCGGTTGTTGCGCCAACGTCGGTCGACATGGCGGCTGCGTTTCCCCCTCTCCCGTAGCGCGGGAGAGGGGGCCGGGGGTAAGGCGTTCGGCCGCCAGTTATATCGCCGTGTAGCCGCCGTCGACCACGACGGTCTCGCCATTGATCAGCGACGCCAGATCGCTCGCCAGGAACGCGACGACCGACGCCACCTCGACCGGTTGCCCGAAGCGCCCGAGCGGGATCTTCGCCAGCATTGGCTGCGCCTTCGCCGGATCGCCCCAGACCCGCTCGCCCAGCGGCGTCAGAATGACCGTCGGCGCGACCGCGTTGACGGTCACCCCGCGCGGCCCCCACTCGGCGGCGAGGACCTTCGTGAGCATGCCGAGCGCGGCTTTGCTCGCGCAGTAGGCGGCGTGGTCGTGCAGTGCGACGATACCGGCCTGCGAAGTCACGTTGACGATCCGCCCGCTGCCACGGGCCAGCATCCGCCGGCCAGCCGCCTGCGCACAGAAGAAGGCCGCCTTCAGGTTCGTGTCGAGGGTCGTGTCCCACTGCTCCTCCGTGACATCCTCGGCCGGCGCGTTCCAGGCGACGCCCGCGTTGTTCACCAGGATCTCGATCGCGCTGAGCGCAGTTACCGCTGCCTCCACCACGCGTTCCGCCTCGAGTGGACCGCGCAGTTCGGCGATGGCGTAGGCGTAGCGGATACCGAGGGCCGCAACCTCCTCGCCGAGGCTTTGCAGGTCGGACTCGGTCCGGCTCACGCCGAACACGTCGGCCCCGGCCCGCGCCAGCTCGAGGCAGATCGCCCGGCCGATCCCCTTGCCTGCTCCGGTCACCAGCGCGCGGCGTCCCGATAGATCGATCTCGAGCGGCATCCATTTCCTCCTCTTGATCGCCATCTACCGTGGCTCGACCATCACCTTGATCGCACCCTCGCGCGCCTCGTGGGCGACCAACAGCGCCGTCTCGGCGTCCTCCAGCGGGAAGCGATGGGTCACCAGCGGCTTCACGTCGACCTTGCCAGTGGCGATCAGGGCAAGCGCGACCGGATAGGTGTTGGCGTAGCGGAAGATGCCGCGGATGTCGACCTCGCGCGTTGCCGCGTCGACGATCGGCAGGCGCATCTCGTCCGGCCCCAGACCGACCAGCACGACGGTCCCGCCCGACACGGTCGCCTGGATCGCCGCCCGCACCGCCGACTCGGCCCCGGAGCAGTCGATCGCGACGTCGACCGGCCCGCCCGCGTGCTGCCCGATCGCGTCCAGGAGCGTGGGGTCGGCGGCGGAAAGCCCTGCATCGGCTCCCAGCCGCACGGCGACTGGCAGCCGTTCTGGACGCAGGTCGGCGACGACGATCGTCGTGGCGCCAGCCGCTCGTGCCGCGAGCAGCGCGCACAGACCAATCGGGCCAGCTCCCATGATGAGCACACGACTGCCCGGCCGGACGCCCCCGCGTCGGCAGGCGTGGAGGCCAACGGAGAGCGGCTCGACCAGCGCCCCCTCGTCGAACGAGACGTCGTTGGGCAGGCAGTAGCAGAAGTCGGCGGCGTGGGCGACATAGCGAGTGAACGAGCCGTCGACGGGCGGTGTGGCCAGGAAACGCACGTCCGGGCAGAGGTTGTAGCGCCCGGATTTGCAGAACACACACATCCGGCAGGGGATGCCGGGCTCGATGGCGACGCGATCGCCTTCTCGCGGGTGAGTCACCCCCGGACCGACGGCCACGACGACGCCCGCGGCCTCGTGTCCCAGGATGAGTGGCACCCGAACGACGAAGCTGCCGATCCGCCCGCGCTGCCAGTAATGGACATCGGAGCCACACACGCCGACCGATTGGACGGCCACGAGCACTTCGTTGGCGCCTGCCGACGGCACCGGGCGCTCCTCCAGGCGAAGGTCGCCCACACCGTGGAGGACCGCGGTCAGGTTGGTTCGCTGTGTCATATCACGAGTTTCTCCTTTGGCAACGCCAGCCAGCGGCCGGGCAAGCTTGTGGCGGACGCATGGCTAGCCAGTCGGCGGGCGGAAGACCGACACCCTGAACTCCGCCACGGGCAGCCCGCGAGCCGGCAACCACGATCCATAGGGGTTCCCCCCCGCCCCAGCGCTCGCGTAGTCGCACAGGAACAGCTCGCGGTCGTCTGCGCCGACCCGCATCAGCAGGAAGGGCACGGGATGTCCGAGACCTGGCACTACCTCGCCGGCCAGGCCTTCCACGTCGAGCAACGGCAGTTCACCGGGGTCCATCGGATTGAGGCGCTGGTCATAGGCAAGGAGGAGCGGTCCCCGGTAGACCGATACCATGCCCGCCGCTTCGCGCTCGCCCGGCCAGAGGTGCAGCGACAGATCGAGCGACATCCGGATCGTGTCGCCGCTCGCCCAGGTGCGCTCCAGCGTCAGGTAGGTGCCAGGCCTCACGTCCGGGACGGCCTCCCCGTTCACCGCGACCGTCGTCGTGCGCGACCAACCGGGGATCCGCAACCGCAGACGCAAGCGCTCCGGCCGCGGGGGCTCGACGCGTAGCACGATCCCATCGTCCACAGGATAGCGCGTCTCCTGGATCAACCGTACTGCACAGCCGGAGGGCAGGCACACCTCGAAGATGCTCGGGCCGTAGTAGTTGACGACGATCGCGTCGTCCGCGGTCGCTCGCATGACGGCCCAATCGGCCAGCATCCCCAGGCCGCGGGGGCCGTTCACCGAGCAACAGTTCAGCTCGGGGCTCCCTGGCCGGGCCTGGAACACGATGTCGTGGGCGGAGGCCTTCCGCACCCCGTCCATCGGCGTGTTGTAGGTCCACCAGCGGCCACTGGCGGACTGCGCGCCCAGTACGGCGTTGAAGGTGGAAAGCTCGATCTCGTCGGCAACGGTAGACAGCCCGGAAAGGCGCAACATGTCGATCGATAGGGCGATCCAGGCGATGGTGCAGCAGGTCTCGATCGCCCTGGTGTCGTAAGGATTCCCCGTGGCCCTCTCTCCGGAGCTGAACCCACCGCTGTTGTGACGGTCGCCCCGCAGGATGCTGCGCCAGATGTGCTCGTAAGCGCGGTGGTACCGGTGGTCGCCGGTCAGGAGGTACAGTTCCGCGATCCCCTGGACCTCGTGGAGGCTCTCCCAGCGCGGCTTCGGCGTCTGGTAGAACTCCAGGCCGGCCAGCGCGGTGCGGACGTAGTCGCCCGCCGGCGGCGTCTCGAAGTCGCGCTCGATCTCGCACGCCATCCGCAGGTAGCGCTCGGCGCCGGTCCGGGCGTAGAGGAGACAGAAGACGTGGATCGGCGCGAGGTTCATCTCCTCGGAGCCGGTCGAGACGAGGCGTACCCCCATGTCCAGGAACGTCTGGCAGAAGAGGTCGGCCGCCCGGCGGCAGGCGGCCAGCGCCGCCTCGTCGCCGGTCTCCTCGTGCCACAGCAGGAGGCCGAGCATGCAGTGATAGTGGTTCCAGGCGTCCCAGGTGAGCCCCTCGGCGCCGTCAGGCTTGACGGTCCTTCCGGTCAGGCGATACGGGTGGGGAAAGGCCCCGAGGTAGCCACTCTCGTCCTGCGTCTCGATCAGGTCACGCACGAACCGCCCGACGTACTCCAGCAACCGATGGTCGCGGGTGAGGCGGTAGCACTGGACGGCCGAGGTGAGATACTTGCCCGCGAACTCGCCGGCCCACGGCACCAGGTCGCGCACCGGCCGGCGGTCGCGGTCGCGGAACATCTGGAGCATCGCCGGGTTGGCGTCCGGTGCCACCAGCAGCCAGTGCTGCTCGTTCGCCCGGATGCGCTCGCCGACGATGCCCTCGAAGGCCAGGCGAGCGCGGGGCACCGGCGAAAAGACGGGGGGAACGCGCGAGTGAGGTGGTGAAGCGTGAACCATAGGGTGTGCCCTCCACAGCGAATGCGGCCGGCTCTCCGCTCGTCAGGAGTATAGACCAGGCCGGCGGCCACGGCAAGCGTCCTGGACTCCGTCCTGGTTGGATCGCCGTTGACGGACGTACCGCCGCTACTGCGGCCTTTCCGCTTTTGTCTCTGGAACCATCGTCAGGAAGTCCGCCGGGGATGAACACGTTCGTGTCGTACACTGCTACCGGGCGCGCGCTCTGTCCTCGTGCACCAGCTCGTCGACGAAATCCTGTCTCGCCTGCTCGCCCATCGCCTCCCAGTTGCGTCCGCGCTCTCTCGCCAGCTCGCGGATCCGGGGCTGCACCGACTTCGAGAGGTCGGTCCAGGCCTGCCAGCGCGGTGTGAGCAGGTATCCAAGGACGGTTTCCTGCTGGTCAAGTGATAGCTGCTTGACCAGGTTTATCACCTGCTCGTCGGTCAGCCTCAGCGTCACCATCGCCGACCACTCCCGCCACAATCGTACCGGAGAAGACCTCTCTTTGCCCTGTCGGAGGAGCGGGGTCGAGGTTGGGAGACCGCCCGGACGACCGAGACCGACGCTGCCCACCGGAGAGGCCGGTCCCGCGACTGCTGATGCCGGAATCGGCATCGACACGTGCCGGCGTTGGCCTTGCCAGGGGCCAGATCCGGCACCTGCCGATGCCGATCCTGGCATCGGCAGGTGCCGGATCTGGCATCCCGGCGTGCCAGCGTTGGCATCGCGAGAGGCCAATGCTGGCACCAAATGAGGCCAATCCTGGCCTTCCCACCGCCGCGCGAGCCGTGTAGCATC
>JACPQP010000298.1 GCA_016190465.1 Chloroflexota bacterium | reverse complement strand
CCTCGAGGCCATCCAGGCGCTTCGGCCGGACCCCACCGTGCCCTTTCAGTCCACCGCCTGGCGATCGTACCGCTACCTGTACCTGCGCTTCGTTCAGGGGCAGGACCCGCTCGAGGTCGCCCGCGAGCTGGGGGTCAGCTTGCGCCAGTCGCAGCGCAGCCACCAGCAGTCGCTGCACGCGCTCTCCTCGGCTCTGTGGGAGGCGTACCGGGCCCACACCGGCTCATCTCCCCCACCACCATCGTCCGGGCCGGGCGGCAATGCGGCCGATGGCTCGGCGCGGAATGGCGCCGCGGGCTCGCCGGACTCAAGCACCTCTCCTCTGGAAGAGGAACTGACTCGCCTGGCCAGCGCACGCGGCCAGGTGACGACAAGGATCGACGAAGTCCTGGCCAGCGCCCTGTCCACCATCCAACCACTTGCCAGAAAGAAAGGGGTGACGGTGGAAGTGTCCATCCCCGCGGACCTGCCCACGGTGAGGATCGAGCGCGGCCTGGTGCGCCAGGCGCTCGTCAGTATTCTCGCCACGTTCCTGGAGAAGGCTGTGTCCAGCGTGCAGATCGTGGTGGGTGGGGCAGAGCAGCGCGTGGAGATCCGGCTGGTGGTTTCGATCTCCGGCGGAGCGGAGGTAGGTGTTGCCCGACGCTCGCAGGCGTCCGGCCTCGGCGATCTCACCGCTCTCGGGCGTGATGAGGGCTTCGCCGTCGGCGAGCGGCTGCTGGCCGCGAGCGGCGTCGCGCTGGAGGTCTCGCCAGCACCATCGGGAGAGGTCGCGGTCTCGTTCGGCCTGCCAATCGCTCGTGTCGACACGGTCCTCATCATCGAGGACAACCCGGATGCGGCGGTTCTCTTCGAGCGCTACCTCACGGCTGAGCCCTACGACGTGCTCGTCGCGGGCGCGGGGGAGCAGGCCTTGCGGCTGGCGCAGGGGAAGCGTCCATCGGTCATCACGCTGGACCTGATGATGCCTTCTCAGGATGGTTGGGAGGTGCTCCAGACGCTGAAGAACGACCCGCGGACGCTGGACATTCCGGTCATCGTGTGCTCGGTGCTCAAACAGCGCGACCTGGCACTGCTGCTGGGAGCGGCGGAGTTTCTGACCAAGCCGGTGAGCCGGCCGGCGTTGCTGGAAGCGCTCCGGCGGTGCTTGGCGCGGTCTCGATCAGGGAGTCCAGGGAGGCCTGGAGACAGCGCGTCAGCTCCTCGGCCGAGAGCCCCGGCCACCGAGTGATCGCCAGCGTGCCCGCGTTGGGCACCGCGTCCTGCCCGAACATCGCCGTCACCACCACGACTGGGATCTTCCGCAGCTTCTCGTCCGCGCGCATCTGCTGGAGCACCGTCTGCCCGTCGATATCGGGCATCCTTATGTCCAGCAGCACCACGTCGTAGCGCCGCTCCCGGAGGAGCGCCAGCGCCTCGGCGCCACCCGAAGCCAGCCCCACCCGGTGGCCCCGACCAAAGGATCGGATCATGTCCGCCAGCAGGCGCGCCATCTCGGGATCGTCGTCGACGACCAGCACCCGCCGGATGCGCAGGCCAAGGCTGGAGAGCACATCCTCCACCTGCGCGCGGGAGACCGGCTTGGTCAGGTAGGCAGCCGCCCCGAGGCGCTGCGCGAGCGCCTGCCGGGTCGGGAGCGAGCAGATCGCCACCGGCGCCTGGTAGCCCCGCTCTGGTAGACGCTCGACGGCCGCCAGGCACTCCCGCGGAGTCGCCGTGGCGACCACGAACGCCCGGACCGGATCCGCGCTCGCGAGCTCGCAAGCCTGCTCCCAGGTAGGAACGCCGACCACCCGGTAGCCGCCGAGGTGGCGCGCGAAGAGCCGCTGGATGGCTGGATCCTCGGCGACAGCCACCACGGTCCGCGCCTCGGTGTCCCCCGACTGGGCCGCCCGGAGCCACCGGTGTCGCGTCGCGGCCTCGGTCAGGGGGACGACCGCCTCGTGAATCGGCAGCGAAAAGAAGAACGTCGTCCCGCGCCCGACCTCGCTCTCGGCCCAGATCGAGCCGCCGTGCAGCTCGACGAGGTGCCGGCAGATCGCCAACCCCAGACCACGGCCTCCCTGCGCGGGACGGTCCGGTGAGCCGAGCTGATGGAACTCCTCGAAGACTCGGGGGATGTCTGGTGGAGCGATGCCGATCCCGGTATCCTCCGTGGCCACGACGACATCGGAGTCGCTGGCCCAGGCCCGGATGGAGACGCCTCCACGGTCGGTGAAGCGGGCCGCGTTGTTCAGGAGGTTGATCAGGATCTGCCGGACCCGGGTGCGGTCGGCATACGGGGACGGGAGGTCTGCTGGCACGGTCACGGTGAGACCGAGTCCCCTGGCCTCGAACAGCTTCTCGACGACGGCGGCCGCCTCAGCCGCCACGTCGGCCAGGGGGAGTCTCTCCTTGTACAGGCCGACCTTTCCCGCTTCGATCTGGCCCAGATCGAGGATGTCGTCCAGGAGGCTCGAGAGGTGCTGCGCATTGCGATGGATGGCGTCGAGGTCGCGCCGCAAGGCCCCAGACAGCGGAATGGACACCGGCTGATCACCGTAGAGGTGCGGTGCCGTGACCATCAGCTCGCTGAAGCCGATGATGAGGTTCAGGGGCGTTCGCAGCTCGTGGCTCAAGTTGGTGGCAAACTCCGCTTTCAGGCGCCGGGCCTCCTCGGCCACCTGTCGAGCCCGGGCCAGCTCCTCGTTGAGTCGCCGGAGGTGATCGTAGGCCTCGTTGAGGCTCTTCAGCATCCGGCTCAGCTCGCCGCGATGCCGCCGGACCTCCTCCATCTTCACCAGCTCCTGCGT
>JACPQP010000313.1 GCA_016190465.1 Chloroflexota bacterium | reverse complement strand
CGACGCGAAGGGCCGGAAGGTCGACTTCCGCAACACGATCATCGTGATGACCTCCAACGTCGGGGCGGACCTGATCAAGCGCGACATGACACTCGGCTTTGCCATCGCCAAAGACGAGGTCCGGTCGGCGGAAGAGCAATACCAGAAGATGAAGGACAAGGTGCTCGCGGAGCTCAAGAAGACGTTCCGGCCCGAGTTCCTGAACCGCATCGACGCGGTGGTCGTCTTCCGCCAGCTCTCCCGCGAGCAGATCCGCGAGATCGTCGACATATTGCTCCAGCGGGTGCGGCAGCAGCTCACCCAGCAAGAGATCAAGCTGGAGGTGGACGACGCGGCGAAGGACTTCCTGGCGGAGAAGGGCTGGGACCCGCAATTCGGCGCCCGGCCGCTACGCCGCCAGATCCAGAACATGATCGAGGATCCGCTGGCCGAGGCCCTGCTGGAAGGGAAGTTCAAGCCGGGCCAGACAGTGGTGGCCAAGGTCGCCGACGGCGAGCTGAAGCTTGAGGCGGCCGAGCTGGTCGGCGCCACGCCGTAGCGAGACGACGGAAACTGAGCACGCCGATACGCCTGCTCGTCCTCGACGTCGATGGTACCCTGCTGGACCGCAGCTTCGCGGTGCGGCCGCGGGTCCGTCGCGCCATCGGCTGCGTCCGCGAGCGCGGCATTCCGGTCGCCCTGTGCACCGGGCGACCGATGGAGTCGTGCGTC
This sequence comes from Chloroflexota bacterium, assembly GCA_016190465.1. Lineage (GTDB taxonomy): Bacteria > Chloroflexota > UBA6077 > FW602-bin22 > JACPQP01 > JACPQP01. Next base: position 2,247 of record JACPQP010000313.1, on the reverse strand, counting down.
CCGATCCTCGCCGACCTGGAGCTGGCCGGGCCACACATCATGTTTGACGGCGCGCTCGTGCGTGACCCCGCCCGCGCCGAAGCCATCCTGCGCAACCCACCACCGGTCAAGGCGCTGGGCCGGCTCGTCGATTTCGCCCGGCGAGCGCACGTCTGCCTGGAGCTGTACACGGACGACTACGTCTACACCGAGCGCCAGTGGGATGAGTCCGACCTCCACGCCCGGCTGGTCCGGATCGTCCCCCGCTACACGAGCTTCGACGCACTGCTGGCCAGCGGCGCGGTGATCAAGGGCCAGTTCGTCACGGCCGACGCAGGGAGTCGGGCGAGAGTCAAGGAAGGATCGGCAGAGCTGGCTGGCGCCCTCCGCTTCTCCTGGGCCAAGCCGCCGCCGGGCTACGAGGGGGTCGACTTCATCAACGTCGTCGACCCGCAGGTGTCGAAGGGCGCCGCCCTCGTCGCCCTGGCCCGCCACTATGGGATCGATCTTGCCGCGGTCGTGGCGGTCGGCGACGGCTCAAACGACATCCCTCTGCTCAAGGCGGCCGGTCTGGGGATCGCGATGGGCAACGCGCAGGACGCCGTCAAGGCGGCGGCGCGGTACGTCACGGCAGACATCGAGGCCGACGGTCTCGCGCTGGCCATCGAGCGCCATGTCCTCAGTGATGAGCGACGAGGATCCGCGCCACCTCGGGCCGCGAGAACTCCGGCGGCGGAAGCTGGCCCGCCTGGAGCATCGCCCGGACCCTGGTTCCGCTGAGGACGACGTGGTGAGTGGCATCGTGCGGGCACGTCTTGCTCGACGCCATCCCCTCGCAGGCGTGACAGTAGAAAGAGTGCTCGAAGAACAGGGGCTGGATCGCCAGGTCCCCCGGTTCGAGCTCCCGGAAGATGTGCTGGGCATCGTAGGTGCCGTAGTAGTTGCCGACGCCGGCGTGGTCGCGCCCGACGATGAAGTGTGTGCAGCCGTAGTTCTGGCGGATGATCGCGTGGAAGATGGCCTCCCGGGGGCCGGCGTAGCGCATCGCCGCGGGCATGACCGAGAGCAGCACGCGATCGGCCGGATAGTAGTTAGCCAACAGCACCTCGTAGCACCGCATGCGCACGTCGACCGGAATGTCGTCGCCCTTGGTCTCCCCGACCAACGGGTGGAGGAGCAGCCCATCGACCACCTCCAGCGCGCACTTCTGGATGTACTCGTGCGCGCGGTGGACCGGGTTCCGGGTCTGGAACCCCACGACGGTGCGCCAGCCACGCTGGGCGAAGGCGGCCCGCGTCTCGGCTGGCTCACGCCAGTGCCCGGCGAGGTCCTCCGGCGGCCGGCGCCGGAAGGCGCGGATCGAGCCGGCGAGCAGGGCGGGCCCCTGCGAATAGAGCGCGCGCACGCCGGGGTGCGCCGCGTCCGTGGTCCGGTAGACCAGCCGGGCCTCGGCCTCCTTGTCGTAGCGGTAGCGCTCGGTCACGGTGAGCAAGCCAACCAGTGACCCGTCGGGGGCGTCGAGCGCAACCTCCTCGCCGGGCCGGACCCGATCGGCAATCGCCTCCTCGACGGCCAGCGTCACCGGAATACTCCAAACCAGCCCCGAGGTCAGGCGCATCTCCCGGATGGCCCGCTCATAGTCGCCTTGCGCCATAAAGCCGTCGAGCGGACTGAACGCGCCGACCGCGAGCATATGCAGGTCGGCAAGCTGCCGGGCGTTGAGGGCGATATGGAGCAGCGAGCCCGCGCGCTCGCGCGCGGCCGCCTCCTCACCCTCGGGGATGACCCGGTCGACCAATCGGCCGCCGTGCGGCGCGATGGTGGATTCCCCCTCTCCCACGATGGGAGGAGGGGAACTGCGCCCCCTCTCCCCTGGTGGGACCCACTCAGGAACCGCGGGTAGGGGGAGAGGGGGAACAGCCCTCGGGGGCAGACAACGGTCCAGGTAGCCAAGCTCCTCGAGTCGGGCGATGATCTTCCCGGCGCTCTCCTCGACGGTCTCGCGATCGGTGTCCACGACGACCTCGGGGTTGGCCGGCGGCTCATAGGGGTCGGATACACCGGTGAAGTTGGCGATCTCCCCACGTAGCGCCTTCGCGTAGAGCCCCTTCACGTCGCGCCGGACGAGCTCGTCCAACGAGCAGGAGACGTACACCTCGACGAAATCGCCGATCAGCGCGCGGGCCTCCTCCCGGATGGCGCGATAGGGCGAGATGGCCGCGGTGATCGCCACGGCCCCGTTGCGGGACAGCAGGTGCGCGACGAAGG
>JACPQP010000044.1 GCA_016190465.1 Chloroflexota bacterium | reverse complement strand
TCCTCGGCCTACCAGTTGGCGCTGGCGATCATCCAGGAGCGGTTCGGGTTGGCCTCCTGGAACGTCTACCCGTTCCACTTCTCGGACGGCGACAACTGGGGTGACTCGGACAACCAGCGGTGCCTGGAACTGGTCAGGGAGCTGTTGCAACGCGGCAATCTCTTCGGCTACGGTGAGATCCAGCAGAGCGGACGGCGGAGCCAGAGCACTTTGATGTCGACCTTCGCCCGGCTCCAGGACCCTCGCTTCGTCGGCGTGACGATCGGCGGCAAGCAGGACGTGTACCCCGCGCTGCGCGCGTTCTTTGCGCCACGCGGGGCGCTTCCGGTCTGAACAATGGACCAGCACGAGATTGGCCAGCTCGAACGATCCATCCGGGAGATCTGGGACATCGTCCGGCGCCTGGGGCTGGACCCCTTCCCGGTTCACTTCGAGCTGGTCCCTGCCAGCATGATGTACGAGTTCGGCGCTTACGGGCTGCCGGGGCGGTTCTCGCACTGGACCCACGGCCGGGCCTACCACCAGATCAAGACCATGTATGACTACGGGCTGAGCAAGATCTACGAGCTGGTGGTCAACGCCAACCCGGCCTATGCCTTCCTGCTGGAGAGCAACTCGCTCCTCCAGAACCGGGTGGTCGCCGCCCATGTCCTGGCCCACGTGGACTTTTTCCATCACAACGCGTACTTCCAGTCGACCAATCGGCAGATGGTGGAGTCTGTCACGGTGAATGCCGACCGCATCCGGCGCTACGAGTTCGTCCACGGCCGAGACGAGGTCGAGCGCTTCCTCGACGCGGTGCTGGCGATTGAAGCGCACGTCGACCCTCACCCCCGGCTCCGCCGGTCCTCCCCTGCGGGCGAGGAGCGCCGTCCCCGGCCGGCGGTGACCCCCTACGATGACCTGTTCGACCTGGGCGCGGAGCGGCAGCCGGAGTCGAAGCCGACCGCGCGTCGGCTGCCGCCCGAGCCCGAGCCGGACCTGCTCCTCTTCATCGCCGAGCAGGCTCGCCACCTGGAGGACTGGCAGCGGGACGTCATCCACATCGTCCGGACGGAGCAGCTCTACTTCCTCCCCCAGATGCAGACCAGGGTGATGAATGAGGGCTGGGCCACCTACTGGCACGCCCGGATCATCCGGGAGCTGGACCTCCCCGCCGAGGAGCACCTGGAGTTCTCACGGATGCACGCCGGGGTGCTCACGCCCAGCCGGCGACAGATCAACCCCTACTACGTTGGGATGAAGATGTTCGAGGACATCGAGAGGCGGTGGGATCAGGCCGGTCCGGACAGGCGCCGGCCACTGGACTGTCGGCCAGGACAGGGGCGGGCCAGGATCCTCGACGTGCGCGAGTGGGAGAACGACATCTCCTTCTTCCGAAACTACCTGACGCAGGAGCTGGTCGAGGAGTTGGACCTCTACCTGTACCGGCTCGAAGGCAACCGGTGGGTGATCGTGGAGAACGACTGGGAGAAGGTGCGGGAGGCGCTCGTCGCCAGCCTGGTCAACGGGGGACACCCGGTGATCGTCGTCGAGGACGGAGATCACCGCGGGCATGGCGAGCTGTACCTCCGTCACTCCTACGAGGGCCAGGAGCTCGACATCCCGTACGCTGACCGTACGCTCCACTGCATACACTCGCTCTGGGGTCAGACGGTCCACCTGGAGACGGTCGTCGAGGGCAAGACAGTGGTGCTCCACTGCGACGGCCAGAGCGTCCAGAAGTAGACCCGGAAGAGGGGCTGGGCGATCACACCCAGCGGTAGGCTAACCCGGGCCGATCCGGTATAATGGGAGCAAGTGCGCCGATCGAGGCCCTCAGGCCGCGGAGGGCATGACGTGCAGCCGGAAGAAGGCGCGGGTGCTCCTCGCGGATCTGGCGCGCCGGGCCAGGCACATCCAGAAGAGCGACTACTGGGGAGTGCAAGTGGCGTTTCCTCGCGAGTGACCTCTCCACACGACGACGTGACCTATGTGAGCGGCGGGCTCACCAACGTTCCAGGAGGTGCACCGTGACCGAGCCGGCCAGGGACGGCCAGATGACCCAACGTGGCCCTTACCCAGCGATCCGGGGTAGCGCCCCCGCCAGCGTTGTCGCCCTTTCCCACGGCGACGTCCGCGCTCGCCTTTCTGACTACCTCGACGGCGGTCTTGCCGAGGGCGAGGCGCAGGACATCCGCGAACACCTCGACCGTTGCCACGACTGCCGGGCCTTCCTCGCGACCCTGGGCCGGACCATCGAGCTGCTGAGGACGATGCCTGCGCCGACGGTGCTCCCTGCAGCAAAAGAGCGCGCGCGGGAGGGCGCCGCCCGGCCTTGTATGTTAGATTAGAGATGCTGGCGCAGGTAAGGCCCTTCGGTCGAGGGCATCATGAAGTATTCTCCTGCGGACCAAGGCCAGGGGGGACGCATGAAGATCACGAAGCTGGAGACGTTCCTGGTCAAGCCGCGGTGGCTCTTCCTCAAGATGCACACTGACGCGGGGCTCGTCGGCCTGGGCGAGCCGATCCTGGAGGGCCGCGCGCTCACCTGTCAGACCGCGGTGCGCGAGCTGGAGCCATACCTCATCGGCCAGGACCCCACCCGCGTCGTCCACCACTGGCAGGCGATGTACAAGCACGCCTTCTACCGCGGCGGACCGATCCTCACCAGCGCCCTCTCGGGCGTCGAGCAGGCGCTCTGGGACCTCACCGGCCAGGCGCTGGGGCTTCCGGTCTACCGGTTGCTCGGCGGACCAACCCGAGACCGGATCCGGGTCTACGGCACGGCGGGCGGCGCCGACCCCGAGAGCGCGGCTCGGAGCGTCCGTGAGGCGGTCGCCGCCGGCTTCAACGCGATCAAGGTCGGCGTCGGCGCGCCGCGGCACGGCCGGATCGTCGAGTCGCCGGCGTTTACCGAGCGGCAGGTCGAGATCTTCGCGGCGATGCGCGAGGCCGCCGGGGAAGAGGTCGACCTCGCCATCGATTTCCACGGGGCGATACCGCCCCAGACGGCCAAGCGCTTGATCAAGGCGCTCGAGCCGTATCACCCGCTGTTCGTCGAGGAGCCGGTGCAGTGCCAGAACGTGGACGTTCTGGCCGACATCGCCCACTCGACAGAGATCCCGATCGCGACCGGCGAGCGCCTGTTCACGAAGTGGGGCTTCCGCGAGGTGCTGGAGAAGCGCGCCGCCTCGATCTTGCAGCCGGACCTGAGCCACGCGGGCGGCATCATGGAATGCCGGATCATCGCCGGGATGGCCGAGGCCTACTACGCGGGCATCGCCCCCCACTGCCCGCTGGGGCCGATCGCGCTGGCGGCCTGCCTGCAACTGGACGCGGCGATCCCGAACTTCCTGGCCCAGGAGGGCGGCCGGATCACCGGCGCGGGCTACCTCAAGACGCCCTTCCGGCACGAGAACGGCTATCTGCCGTTGCCCACCGGGCCAGGACTCGGCGTCGAGCTCGACGAGGAGGCGCTGGCCGACAAGATCGGTCATGACTGGCAGAACCCGCGGGTCTATGCCGAGGACGGCTCGGCCGTCGATTGGTGAAGAGGAGCAGCCATGAAGATCAAGGAGATCCGGGCGGTCAACGTGAACCTGCCGCCCCCGCAGCCGAAGACGCCGGCGCGGCGGCCGAACTGGAACGAGTACGTGCCGCGCGGGCTGCCGATGAACAGGTACCCCGAGTTCCCGCCGGACGTGCCGGCCAGGACGCCCGGGATGGCCGGGCGGCCGGTCTGGGTCAAGGTCACCGCCGAGGACGGCTCGTGGGGCCTGGGGCGGACCAGCTTTGGCGAGCCGGTCGCGGCGCTTGTCGACTACCACTTCGCGCCGCTGCTCACCGGACGCGACTGCTTCGCCACGGAGCTTCTCAACGACATGATGTGGCGCTCGAGCAAGCGCTACGGCTCGCTGGGGCTCGCGGCCTGCGCGCAGAGCGGCATCGACCTGGCGCTGTGGGACCTCAAGGGCAAGCTGCTTCAGCAGCCGGTTTACCGGCTGATCGGCGGTCCCGCGCATGAGAAGATCCGGTGCTACTGCACCAGCGATGACCTGGACTGGTCGCTGGAGCTGGGCTTCAAGGCGTTCAAGGTCGCCAACCCGGTCCACTACGATCAGGGCATCGAAGGGCTCACCATCGTCGAGGAGAAGATCGCCCGGGCCCGGGAGACGGTCGGGCCGCGCGCCGAGCTGATGTTCAACCCGGTGATGGCCTTCGACGTCGAGTTCACCATCCGGCTGGCCGAGCGGCTGCGTCCCTACCAGCTCCGCTGGCTGGAGGAGCCGCTGATACCGGAGGACCTCGAGGGCCACATCCAGATCCGCCGGGCGGTGACCTGGATCCCGATCGCGACCGGCGAGGACCACCACACGCGCATCCCCTTCCGGCAGCTCGTGGAGCACCGGTGCGTCGACGTCGTCCAGCCGGACCTGCACTGGTGCGGCGGGCTCACCGAGGCGCTGAAGATCTACGCCATCGCCGAGGCGGCCGGGATCAAGACGAGCCCCCACGGCGGCTGCAACTCGCCCTTTGGCCAGCACCTGTGCTTCGCCCTCCCGGAGTGCAACTACGGCGAGTTCCACCTGAGCACGCCGGTCGGCATCCCGCTGGAAGAGGTGGTGCGCATCCCGGGCATGGCGGTGCCGAAGGACGGCTACCTGGTCCCCTCGGCCGCCCCGGGCTTCGGCATGGAGATCAAGGAGGAGTGGATCGTGCCGTGGGACCACGCGCAACGGGCCGGCGGCGAGCTGTTCGCGGTGTTGTAAGAACTGAGAGCAGGATCTTGGACGCCGTATCCCGTGAGGAGGAGAAAGGCACATGACGAGCAGCCGATGGGCCAGGCCTCGCGAACAGGTGCTGGATACGCCGGAGCTTCGCGCGGACGACGAGCAGACCAAACGCTCGCTGATCCTGACCCGGGAGATCCTCAGGCAACTCGACGCCTTGCGGAAAAGCTCGGGGTTGAGCAAGGAGGGGCTTGCGAAGCGGGCGGGGCTCGATCCTACGTCGGTACGCCGCCTCTTCGCGGCAGAGACCAGCAACCCGACGCTGCGTACGCTCGTCGACGTCATGGCAGCGCTCGACGTCGAGATCGAGCTGAAGCTGAAGCAGCCGCCTCATCAGCCGGACGAAGCCGCCTACGGGACATAATCCCATCGACTCGCGTTCCATCTGCTCCCAGTCAGCCACCGGTAGCTGGAGAGACGCCATCCGCTGCACTGCCTCTAGCCGTTCGCGCCGCTTGTGCCGCAGCTGGGTTGCCGCGTCTCCGCCCCGCCGCGTCACTGTGTCGCCCCGTCCCCCATCGACGGGGGAAACGGGGAAAAGGGGAAAAGGCGAAACCCCGGTTTCCCCTCTTTCCCTTTTCCCCCCACGGAGAACGTCGCCCCCTCGCCCCGTCC
>JACPQP010000304.1 GCA_016190465.1 Chloroflexota bacterium | reverse complement strand
GGCAAGCTGCTGATGACCCTGGGCACCAGCGGGGTGGGATCCGACACCGGGTACGATGGCGGCTGGATCACCAGCATCAAGCGGGGCGGCCCGCCCTTCAACCGGCCCACCAATGTGGCCATCGCCCCGAATGGCGAGATCTACGTCTCGGATGGCTACGGCAACGCCCGGATCCACCGCTTCTCGGCCGATGGGAAGCTGATCCAGTCCTGGGGAGAGCCCGGCACCGGACCCGGCCAGTTCTACCTGCCGCACGGCGTCGAGGTGGCCGCCGACGGACGCGTGCTGGTGGCCGACCGCGAGAACGACCGGATCCAGTTCTTCAGCCCGGACGGCGAGTACCTCGGCGAGTGGACCAACGTGCAGCGTCCGACGGACATCCACATCGACCGCGATGGCCTGATCTACGTTGCCGAGCTCCGCTGGACCGTCGGACAGCGCTCGATGGTTCGCGGCCCCATCACCGAAGACCAGCCCGGACGCGTGAGTGTGCTGGACCCCAACGGCGCGGTGCTGACCCGCTGGGGAGGCGCCGACCCCTGCGCGCCGGGGAACTTCTGCGCGCCCCACGGCATCTGCGTCGACTCCCACGGCGACGTCTACGTGGGCGAGGTCACCTACACGTTTGGTGTCAGGACCGGCCTGGTGCCGCCGGACTGCCACACGTTCCAGAAGTTCGCCCGGACCTAAGTCTGGATTTCGCATGAAGTAGCGTGCTGAGTACCAAACGCGGCGTTGCAGCAGGTCGCCCACGGCGGTTTGCTACCTCATGCACAGCGAATCCAGGCCATCGTGCGAAATCCAAACTAAGCATCATCCCGACCAAAGCGAAGAGTCTCATCCTGGCCTCTTCGCATCGATGGAGATTCCTCGCTCGCCTCGCGGCATGTTTCAGAAGCCGCTTGACACTTTGGGGTGCCCCGGAATGCTGTCTATGGCACGGGCACATCGGCACCTTACGTCACGGTTCGCGCGCCAGGATCTCACGTAGCGTCGGCACGAGCAGCGGCAAGTCGTGCCTCACGGTTTGCCACAGGATTGGGAGGTTCACGCCGAAATAGTGATGGGTGACGACGTTGCGGATGCCGCGCATCTGCGGCCACGGCACCTCTGGATAGCGCGCCTGAACCTCGGCAGGGACGTGTCGCGCGGCTTCACCGATAATGGCGATGTTGTAGGTCACCGCGTGCACCGTCTTTTGGTCGCCGCTGAACTCCTCAAAGGTCATGCCATCCGTGTACTGTTGCGTGTTCGCTACCGCCTGAAGGATGTCATCCAGGCGTTCTCGCCAATCTCTAGGCGACACGCACTGCCTCACGTAACACGCGATCTCGGAGCCGTGGCTTGAGCGAATCGGGTGTCCCGAGGTCCACCGGTCGGCCCAGGATACGTTCGAGATAGTCTCGGAGCGCGACAAACTCGAACAGCCCGACCGGTCGGTTGAACTCCACCAGAAGATCGACATCGCTCTCCGCTCGGGCCTCACCACGGGCAACCGATCCAAAGAGCGCCAGCGATTTGACTCCGAACCGCGCGAACTCGTCCCAATGGGCTTGGAGCAGGCGCAGCGTTTCCTCCTGCTGCATGAGCGCCTTCCTCTCTCCCTACGCAGTTTGGACGTTACACTCCTATCATACACCCGACACCCGCCCGCACCCCAGCCAGCCCCCCTCAGTTCACCCCCTCAGGTGCCGGGACGGCGAGGCGCGCGTACATGCCCTGGCTGTACTCCTTCGCCTCTTCGATCATCGCGATCATATTCTCCAGTCGGCAGGCGGGGTGCGTCTCCGTGCTTGACCCGAGCAGGAGGCCGCCCCGGTCGACGGTCAGATCGATGGCCCGCCGCACCGCGGCCTTCACTTGCTCGACCGAGCCAAGCGGCAGGAGCTGGCTGGCGTCGATCCCGCCGGCCAGCGCCAGGTTCGGGAAGCGCGCGCCGATCCCGCCCAGGTCCATCTTCGAGAGGGGCTCCAGCGGGTTGATGCCGTCAATGCCCGTGGCGACGATGTCCTCCAGGATCGGCCAGAGGTTGCCGTCCGAGTGGAAGATCACCTTGATCCCGTGGGAGTGCCAGGCCGCCACGTTCCGGCGCAGCCGCGGGATGAACTCTTTCTCAGCGGCCCTCGATGATCTTTCGCTTCACCTCGAGGTAGTACAGGAAGTTCTCGTACGAGATGTCTGGTGGGAACGCGTGGTCCAGAAACGGAATGTAGCCCCCTTGCTCCAGCAACTGCGGCACCTGCCGATACAACTCTCGGTCGATCTCCTGGCGTCCCCGCGCGATCTCTCGCTTGTCGATCCCCCCTTGCAGCAGCAGGTCCCGGCCGTACTCCTTCCGGACCGTCAGCGCGTCCATCCCCGCGGCCACCTCCAGCGGCCAGGTGCAGTTGATCCCCGCCTCCAGGAAGAGGGGAATCAACACCGTGGGGTTGCCATCGCTGTCCAGTTGGATGATGTCCACCCCGTGGGCGCGCAGAAGGTCCGTGATCCGGCGATACCGTGGCAGCAAGAACCGCCGGAAGATCGCCGGGGAGACCAGCGGACCGGTCTTGAACGCGAAGTCCTCGAAGAAGCTGAAGTGATCGGCCTGGACCTCCCCGAGCGCCCGGTGAGTCGTCTCGACGAAGAAATCCACGAGGAAGTCGAGCATCTCCTCGGCCAGCGCCGGGTCGTCATAGAAGACGAGGCAGGCGGCCTCGGTGCCCATCCATCGGCGGAGCATACTGTACAGGCCGAAGGTGCCGTTCTCCAGCAGGCACAGGGAGTAGTCGCGCTGGGCCCAGATCCGGACCCGCTCGTCCCACCACTGGGGGTAGCGGATCGGCGAGTGGGGGTTGAAGCGCTTCTTCATCTCCAGGAAGTCCTCCCGGGTCTTCACCGGGAAGTCCATATACTCGTCCATGGAGGGACGGGTTCCCCGAACGGTCCCCTCCTTCATCGCCTTGCGCTTGATGCCATCGCGCGAGGTGTAGATGATGATCTCGTCGTCCTCGTAGTGGGTGACCTCGTCGAACTGTGGGTACAGCAGCACCTTGACCGGGACGGCCTCCCAGCGGTCGAGGCCGAAGTACTCGTTGCCCCGGTGGACGC
>JACPQP010000319.1 GCA_016190465.1 Chloroflexota bacterium | reverse complement strand
GACGCGGAGAGGGGGGACGGTGGGGAGAGGGGGGACAGGGAGGGCGGAGGAGTTGGACGCATCCGCAGGCGTCCGCTTACCGTGCGGAAGCGCACCGGAGCGCCGCCGTCCTGCACGCTGCCCTGCCATTCCCGTGACCCCGGCCGGCGCTCGTCACGCTCGACACGGTGGGGCAACTCGCAGATCACGTCCACGCTGACCCCCCTGGCGCTGATCGATGCGCCGGTCTCGGGTGGCGCCCGCAGAGACACGTCGCCGCTAACCGTCTGGAAGTCGTAGCTTCCGGCCGGATCGAGCGGACTCTCCACCTCGATCGAGCCGGAAACGGCGTTTCCCTGGACCGTCTCCAACTGGCCGGCAAACCGCAGATCGCCGCTGACCGATCTGGCCTCCAGCTTGCCACCCACCTCATGTCCGGTCGCATTCCCGCTGACCACCGAGACGTGGAGGTCGCCCTGGACGCGCTCCAGCGCCACGGACCCACTCACGGTGCGCGCATGGACGGTGCCCCGCACCTCTTCCACGACGACGTCGCTACTCACACCCGTCAGCTCGAGGTCGGCGCTCCGTGGCACCTGCACGGTGTACACGACCTCGGCCGGCATCGCCTTGTTGGGCAGAAGACCCTGGAGCGAGCGCACGATCTCGGCGGCGAAGGCGCGCCAGGGTCCGGGGACATCGGACGACAGATCGAGGTCGAAAATGGTGCGCACCGTGACGGCATCGTCCTGGTGCTCCGCCACGATGCGGGTGGCGCGGACGCGATCCTCGCCGCAGGACAGACCCAGCTTCCTCGCCTGGACGTGCACCTCCGGGCGATCCCAGCCGGTCACGTGGATCCGACCCCGGGGGTTATCCAGCACGAGCCGGCAGTGGTCGCCGGTGGGAAAGGTTTGCTCGAAGCGGGCGTCGGAGCTCGACCCTCCGGCGCCTGGCTCCGGTTGTGGATCGGACGCGGCCGTTGACATCATCACTTCTCCTCTTCGCGCCCCGTCAGGGCAGGTTTGGGGTGTCTCCTCTCTACCGTTTCAGCAGCTTCAGGGCTTGTTCGGCCGTTAGCTCGCCGCGACTCAGGCGCTCCAGCACCTGCCGCCGGCGCTCCGGCTCCTCGGCCGCCTCTGGCGGTGAAGGCACCTCCTCGCGCACTTCGAGGCCCAGCGCGCGGATGAGGTCGTCCAGTCGCCCGCGCACCGTCGGATAGGACACTCCGAGCTCGCGCTCGACGTCGCGGATGACGCCCCGGTTCCGGACGAAGACCTCCAGGAAGGCCAACTGCTCCGGCGAGAGGCGCTGAAAGCGGCCGAGCGAGAAAGCGCCCTCAATGGCCGTGTGGCATCCCGGGCACTGGAGTCGCGTGACCCGCAGCTCGTCGTGGCAGACCGGGCAGCGACCCAGAACATCGCGCACGACCATACTCCTCCTGATCCTCCAGCGGCACTGGTCATTCCGAGCCCTGCGGGGCTCGGAATCTCCGCCAGGGTGCACCGAGGCCACGGCCGAGATTCCTCGCTGCGGCTCGGAAGGACCAGTGCTGAAGTGCCGCTGGAGGACAAACTGACCCGAGCATTGAATAGCTTAATGCATCGGCGGGGAAAAGTCAAGATCCTTGAGGAATTACTTAATGGTATTGAGCGTCCCGGCCTGCGCCTGGTAGATGGGGTATCTTAGTACCGTCTGCCCCGCTGGCGGTTAATGTCGAACTTGGCCGTCGAGGCGATGGCCATCACGGCCATCACGCCGGCCTGCACGGGGTCGGTGACGACGAGGTCGGCGACGTCGGTCACGCTGCCGGCCATGTTGAGGGAGACTACCAGGATGCCACTCTCCCGGATCTCCCGGACGGCCTCGGTGATCTCGCCGCCCATCAGCGCGCCGGCCAGGACGAGGATGCGCGCCCGGGGGAGGCGTGCCACGCCCCGCACGGCCTCGGCCAGGTCGTGCTCGCCGACCAGGGGGATCGTGTCGACGGAGATGCGCTCACCCCGGATGTTGTGGCGATCAGCCTCGCTGATCGCGCCCATGGCGACCAGACCGACCTGGGCCCCGCCGCCGATGACGATGACCCGCTTGCCGAAGAGCTGGGAGAAGGGCCTGGGACACGCGACCCGGTCGACGATCGCCAGGGCCTCGAGGTCGCGGACGAGCGCCGTGGTGTCGTCGATCTGCTGGAGCTCGAAGTAGAGCTGGGCCTTGCCACGGCGCCGATCCATGATGTCCACATAACTGATGTTGGCGTGGTGCTCGGAGATGACCCGAGCCAACTGGGCGAGCGTGCCAGGCGCATCGCGCGTGTCGACGAGCAGCGCCGCTTCGGGGAGGAGGCTCGCGGCCTGGGGACGTTCGCTAGACACAGCCTACTCCGACGCCCCGGCCAGATCAGCGGAGCCGGCCGGATCAGCGGAATGGGGAACGTCCAGACCAGGGCGATTTAGCACGTGGCAGTCCAGGAAGTCGGCGATGGCGGTGTAGGCGCGGATGCGGTTGGGCAGCTTCACGATGCCGTGCCCCTCATCCTCAAATCGGCGGTATTCGACCACTCCGCCGCGGGCGCGCACCTGCGCGACGATCTGCTCGGCCT
>JACPQP010000318.1 GCA_016190465.1 Chloroflexota bacterium | reverse complement strand
GGTCTCGGAAAGTTCACCTGCGTCCCGGGAAGGTCCAGGAAGGGCAGAGCCCGTCCTGGCGGGGTTTGGGGTGTCCCCAAAACCATCAAAAACTTTCTGATACCTACTGAGCACTCTCTGCGATCCCCGTTTCCCCGCTGTTGACTGTTGACGGGTCCCTTGCAATTCCGATAGCCGCGTGCTACTGTGCAGTCCACTGGCGAGTGCCCAAGCAGACTGGGCCTTTGGATTCCTGTCGAGAAACGAGCCCCTTGTGATGGGTGACCGCAGTCCCGCGGGGATAGATCGCCGTCAACAGACCACGAGAAATGAGCCGCCGCATCCGATGACGCGACTCGCTCTCTTCGCCGAGCGGCTGCTGGAGGCCGGCTGGCTGGCAGCGGCGATTGCCGTCCCGCTCTACTTCGACGTCTACACCAGCCGCGTCTTCGAGCCAGACAAGATCATCCTCCTCCGCTGCATTGTGCTCGTCATGCTCGTCGCCCAGGCGCTCCGGCTGGCCGAAGCACGGGCGACCGGCGAGCGGCTGACATCGGGCGTGCCGCGCGGACTGTACCTGACCACGCTGGCGCTCCTGGCCGCCAACCTGCTGGCCACGGTCACCTCTCTCTCGCCCCTCACCAGCCTCTGGGGATCGTACAACCGACTCCAGGGCCTCTACACGCTGGCCACCTACGTGGCGCTGTTCTTCACGGTCGCGGCAAACCTCCGCACCCGCGCCCAGCTCGATCGGCTCATTCGCGTGGCGCTCCTCACCAGCCTGCCGATCGCGATCTACGGCATCGTGCAACACTTCCGGCTCGACCCGCTCCCCTGGGGCGGCGACGTCACCTTCCGCGTCTCGTCGACCTTGGGGAACCCGATCTTCCTCGCCGCCTACCTCATCATGGTGGTGCCGTGGACGATTGGCCGGCTGATCGCCGCGCTGAGCGCGGCCGGGCGGATCACCGCCGGCGCGCTCGTCCACGCTGCCGGCCGGGGGGCGCGAGACCGTCGCCTGGGGGTCGCGCTCGGCCAGGTGATCGTGCTCGGCGCGCTGGTCAGCCTGAACCAGCGCTTCTCGAACCTCTGGTGGACCGCCTTTGGGATCTTCGGCGCGCTCGTGCTCGTCGCGTTGCTGTTCGAGCGGCCCGGCGCTCAGCAGGCGATCGAGGGGGAAGCCATCGAGGCCGGTGTGGTCTCCCCGGCCGTGCCCAAAGGGAACGAGAGAGCCACCGGTGCAACGGGAGGACCGACCTCACCCCGTGGCCCCCTCTCCGTCAAGGGAGAGGGGGAACGGGCAGTGTCGGGGGGCAACGGTCGTGCTGATCCGGGGCCTGGCCCCATCTCCGTTGACGGAGAGGGGGGACGGGGCGACGGGGCGACGGGGGCCGAGGGACAAGCGCTACCGCTGGTCGCGACCCGCGCGCTCGTCGACGCGCTCGGGCTGAGCGCGCTCCTGGCGCTCCAGCTCGCCTGCGTCGTCTTGACCCAGAGCCGGGGGCCACAGATCGGGTTGATCGTCGGCCTGATCGTGATGGCCCTGCTGTTCGCGCTGCGGCGTGGCAGCCGCCGGCTCGCTCTCGCTAGCGTCGCGCTGGCCGTCGTCTTCGCCACGTTCCTGGTGGCGTTCAACCTCAGCGGGTCGCCGCTGGCGCCCCTGCGCGACGTCCCCTATGTCGGACGGCTCGGGCGCCTGACCGAGTGGGACCGGGGCACGGGCCGGGTCCGGGTGCTCATCTGGGAGGGCTCGCTCCGGTTGCTGCGCGAGCGGCCATCGGCCGGCCCTGGGCTGGACCCGCTGGCCGGGGTTCGCCCCCTGATCGGCTACGGCCCGGAGGCGATGAACCTGGCCTTCAACAAGGTCTATCCGCCCGAGCTCGGCCAGCTCGAGGCGCGGAACGCCGCGCCGGACCGGAACCACAATGGGCTGCTCGACGCGCTCCTGATGACCGGCGTCGTCGGGCTCGTCGCCTACCTGGTGTTACTGGTCGGCATTGGACGGCTGGCCTGGGAGCGGATCCAGGCGGCGAAGACGCTGGCCCACCAGGGGTTGGTGGTGGGCATCGCCGGCGGCCTGGTCGCGCACGTCGTCGAGACGCAGTTTGGCATCGCTATCGCCGCGACCTACAGCTACCTCTGGCTCAGTGTGGGCATCCTGGTGGCCATCGGGCACCTGGCCGTGCGGTCGCCGGCCACCGTGGCGGCTGGTGCAGCGGCGACCGCCCCGACGGGGCGACGGGGCGGTGGAGCGACAGGGGGACGGGGAGCCGGAGTCGAGGCGGGGACGAGGGGATACGCGAACGCGGCGAGCCCGGATCGCGTCGCCGTGTCGCCCCGTCGCCCGTCGAAGGGGGAAAAGGGGAAAAGGGGAAACCGGAGCTTCGCCTTTTCCCCTTTTCCCCTTTTCCCCTCTTCCCCTCACGGAGGGCGTCGCCCTGTCGCCCCGTCCCCGCGTCCCCCCGTCCCCGCGTCAACCCCAGACCCCCGCCGCTGGACCGCGCCGGAG
>JACPQP010000294.1 GCA_016190465.1 Chloroflexota bacterium | reverse complement strand
TTCAGCCTGGCGCACCCGTCGGAGGGTACTGAAAGCTGATTGGGGGCATGGTATTCGGCAATGTACCGTGGTGACAGGTGTCACCCTGGTTGAGTTGGGGGTAGAGCCTGGGGAGCAAGCTCGGGATGGTACTTCTGCACGAGCCCGACGTGCTCGGCCACCACGGTGGGCGCGAGCATCATCAGCGGCGCGATATCCCCAGGCGCCACCTGCCGAGATAGCAGCAACTTGACCCGTTCATCGTCTCGAATGGAGCGGCCAACACTCGCCTGGCTATGGCCACTCCGCCGGGCGATCTCGGCCTCGTCCGTCCCTGCCTCATACAGAGCGATGATCTCTCGCTTGTGCGTGGGCCTCATCCCGATGTCGAAGCGGTAACCCATCGTCGGCAGGGCTTGCCCGGTCTCCTTGCGCACCTCCTCCACGTATCTGCTAACCAGATCCATCGACAGTCCCGTCAGCAGGCTCAAGTCTGCCAAGGTCAGATAGGCTGGTCCCTCGGGATGCTTCAAGCCGTGCTCGATCAGGCGCCCCAGCCGACGCTTCTGGATCTCTCGCCAGGTCTGCCCCTTGCCAGGACCAGGTGGCAAGGTCCGCAACGACTCGATGTCCTCAGCCGTCACGACCGGCCATGCCAAGGTCACCAGGTCGTACTCTCCGGCGCCGCGCCCAGGCCGGCCCTTGTCCTCTTTGGAAGACGCCCGAGTCGCCGTCAGCATCATCGCGCCGCTGCCAACCCGTTCCGACGCAGGGTAGTGTCGCTCGATCAGCTTCTCCACATCAACAGCCAACAACTCCAGGACTCGCCGACTGCCCAGCAGGCCGTAGTCCTCCTCCAGCATCCGCAGCAGTGCCTGGCGCAAGGTACGCCCCCCGCACCCCTGGTAGGGGCTGATCTGCCTTACCACGGCCCCCCCTTTTGCACCGTGGCACTGCCTGCTCCGACGCCTTCTCCCGACTGGCCTCCTGCTGGCCCGCAGATCCGTTCCAGGCAAGCCTCAAGCCGCTCGGCGTACTGCGGCAGGTCGTACTGTCGGTACACGGCAAGGTACTCGTCCACCAGCGCCGAGCCCAGTCCCAACAGGAGCGCGATCTGCTCCCGAGAGTAGCCCTGACGCTCGAACCAGACGACTCGGATGAAAGCCTCGACGTAACGAGCAATCGAGCTGGGTGTGTGCCGACAGCTCCGTGCCAACTGGTCGTCGGTCTGGCCCTGAAGCCAGCGACCGACGATCACCGCCTTGTGGGTCTGGCCTCGGCCCATGCCCTGGAGACTCCCGCGGGTCGGGAGCAGGATGCCCTCCCGACGCAGACAGCTCGCATCCCGCTTGAGCGTGCGAACCGACACCTGCAGGACTCGGGCGACGTCTTCCAGGGTTGCTACCGCGTCCTGGGCCAGCGCCTCATCGAGCAACCGCTGGAGCCTGACCCGACGGAGGCCCTCCTGACCGTGGGCCGCCAGGACCGCGGCGTCCTCGGCTCCGGCGTCGATGGTCCGGATGACCTCGGTTAGGTCAGTCTCTCGCAAAGCCTTACTCGATCGCGCCTCCAGGCGGGCGAGGATCACCCGCATCTGGCCGGCCGCTGCCACCTGCCCTGTTCCCAGGAGACAAGCCTGCGCCTCAGCCAGGAGGGCCTCGGCGACTCGTCTCGGGTAGCGAAACTCCCTTTCGAGCACTTGCAGGAAGCGCTCCTGGGGGGTCTTAGCCACCAGTCGCGTGGTCTCGCCGTCGTTCATTGGTCACCTCCGATAGTGGTGGCAGCAGATCCAGTAGAGCACTGGCCTCCGCTGCCCCTCCCCTACTGGGGTGACACCTGTCACTATGTCCCATTCCGGCGGCCGGAGGACCTAACCCCCTCGCCAGCCGTTCCTGATGTTTCCCGTCGCGGGAAGGGGGGACCCTGCCTCCCCCGCTTTCGCGGCTGCGAGCTGCGTGCCGGCTGCACTGCTGATGCGCACGAGGACCGCCGGCAGGTTCCGGCGGATCTCGTCGCTGGTGACCCGCCGCATCTGGAGCCCAGGTGCGCCATCAGGTCGACGCCGCGCGGCGTCGTACTCACGTTGATCGGCGTGTAGCCCGCGATCCACCTTGACCACCAGGCGGGCCGAGTGGCGGGAGTAGTCCTCGACGAACCCGTGGATGACCCGCTGCCAGCGGAAGTGCAGGCCGGACAGGTGGGATGCCACACAGCCACTGATATCCCTGCCCTGGAGCGGGCCATTGGAACGTTGCTCGTCGAGGGGCACGCCAGCTACCGCGGCATCCAGCGCTGTCTGGAGGTGTTGGGCCACCGGGCGGTCAGCTTGGGGACGATCGCCGCCGTCATCGCCGTAGCTCAGTGGCGGGCGTTGCGCTGGTTTGCCACCTACCAGGCCCCTGGATTGCGGTCGGCTGTGGCCTTGGACGAGTTGTCTGGCAGGCTCTTCCTCGACCCACACGACGGTCCAGCCGCTCACGTCGGGCCGCCCGGCGGGTGTGCCGCGACGCTCACCGTCGTCTCGTTCACCACCCGGAGGTTCTCGCTGGCGTCAGCCCGACCGACTGGATAGGGCGGTGGCACCACTGGGGATGAATAGGCGGCGCACAGCCAGCCCCTGGGAGCACGGACGTGAATCGGCCGGGCGGCCGGGTTACATCTTCCCCGGCGCGCGAGGCAGGTGGATGTAGAACGTGCAGCCAGCCCCTTTCTGAACACGATAGGTCAGCTCGCCGCCGACCGCTTCGGTGAGGCGACGCGCCAGGTAGAGGCCAAGCCCGACGCTCCCCACCTCGTTGGAGAAGTTCCGCTTGCGGCCAAACGAGTGGAGCGCGCGGTCGGCCTCCGCGGAGGTCATTCCGGGGCCGCGATCCTCCACCCCGTAGAGGACGCTCCCGTCGCGCTGGCCGACGACGACGGTGGCCTCCCCCCCTCCATGTTGCCAGGCGTTGGCGAGCAACTGATCGAGCACCTGGCCGATGCGCAGAGGGTCGCCGTAGCCGGGCGGGATCTGACCCAGCGCCTCGACCCGGCCCGAGAACCCCGGATAGCGGTTCAGGGCGGCGTTGACGACGTTGCGGGCGAGCTGTAACCCGTCGAACATCTTCTTGTCGAGGGCGAGCGTCTCGGCGTCGATCTGGCCGATGAGCATCAGGTTGCCGACGAGGTGGGCCAGCCGCTCGACCGTCTCGTGCCCGGAGATCACGTAGTGCCACCGCCGCGCCTCCGGCAGCCGCTCCCAGCCCTCCCGCGCAACGCCGAGATCGTCGCGCAGGCGCCCCAACGGCTGGCGGATCGTCTCAGAGATGAGGTCGGCAAAGCGCGCCTTCTCCCGGTTCGCCGCTTCGCGCTCGGCTTCAAGGTGCTCATAGGCGTCGGCCACCCGGGCAAGGGCGGCTGCCGCCCGAGCGATCTCGTCACCCTCCTCCTGTGCGGCGGCCTCGCCGACCACCGGGACCACCTCGGCCGCCTTGAGCAGGATCCGGAGTCGTCGCAGCGTCCAGAGGCCGAGCAGAGCGACTGCTGCCAGTCCGACCGCCATCGACAGGATGGTCCGCGCCTGCGCGGTTCGCTCGGCCGATCGCCCGGCCTCGAGCTCGCCCCACCCGGGGCTCTGCCGCAACAGCACCCAATCGGTTCCCGGCAGGCGCGCCACCGCAGCCACCTGGCCCGTGGGCCCCTCGATCCACGCCCGGGGAGCCGTACCTCCTCCACCGTCGATCGGTCCGGCTGCGCCAGAAGAGGTGAGGATCAGCGTTCGATCAGATGTCAGGACGTACCAGCTTACGCCGTCGCCCTTCGTCCCCGCCACCGCTTCGCCGAGGGCGACCAGTGGCGCGTCGGCCAGCGCGCCGACGAGCCAGCGCCCGGTGCTGCCCAGCGGCGCCAGGACGGCGATTGGAGGCACGGCAATTGGTCCGCCCTCTCTCGAACGGCCCAGACTGATGGTCACTGCACGCCGTCCGGCGGGAAGGGGCTGGCGGACAGCCGCGCTGACGGCATCGGCGGGCAGGACCGCTGGATCGCCGGCGATCGCGACGAAGCGACCAGCCTCACCGGGGGACGGTTGCGACAGAACGCCAAGCGCGCGGAGGCGGGGACGGGCGATCAGCGCCGAGTCGAGGGCTGGTTGAAGTGAGGATGTGGCGGACGCACTGATCGACGGGGAGGCCGCGATCTGGCTAATCGCCCGCTCTTCGTCGGCGAGCGCCATCCCGATCGCCTCGGCGGTGACGCGAGCGGCGTCGAGCTGGCGCTGGAGCGCCAGATCCGCCAACGTGGCCGGTGCGCGGTCGCCAAGGGCCAGGTTCACGCCGAGCAACCCCACGCCAGCGACGAAAAGCGCCAGCAAGAGGGACGCGCGAACGCTGAGCGAACCCATCGATAGCATCCCCCCTTCACCGTTTGCTGGGTGTGTGAGAACCCCTCACCCCCTCTCCCACAAGGGGAGAGGGGGAGCCGCGGCCCTCGCGCCCCTCCCCCTTTGATGGGGGAGGGGTTAGGGTGGGGGTGTGACGCCTTTTCACCGACGCGGTGTGGGCGAGCTGCACGGTGCGGTCGCCGCGCCTCCGGGTCTCCGTGGCGGCGAATTGTATCGAACGGGGCGGCTGGTGTCAATCCACTCGGGCAATGCAATGGGTGTGCACTTGGGCCCGTGCTGCTTGTCGACGATGTGGTAGACTCACGGTGGACGATGACCATCGCGGCGTGGCTACTTCGCCAGCACGGGAGTGGCCCGGTCTTCCCTTTGCCCTGGCGAGCGCGCTGGTGAGGGATAACTGACGTGGATGTCCCGGCGCGGTGCCAGGAGCCAGCAGCGCGCGGGGATCGTCGCCCCTGAGCTTGTGCTGCCCTTGGAGCTTTGAGTGTCCAGCACCTCGCTTCCGGCCGAGGGAGCGCCACCCTCAACGATCCGCGCAGTCGTTCTGCTGCTCGTCGCCGCGTTGCTCGTGCGCGGCCTGCTCTACGCGGCGTTGACGCCGCCGTGGCAGGCCCCCGACGAGCCTCGGCACTTCGAGTATCTCCGCCTGCTGGCCGACCAGCGCCGGCTGATCTCGATCGAGGACGCGGCGCTGCCGCTCCAGCGGCAGATCCTCGATTCGATGCTGGCGCACGAGTACTTCAAGTACCTCGGGCGGCCGACACCCAGCATCCCGCCACCCAGCTTCCAGGCGCTCTGGGGCCCGCAGGCGACGCTTCTCCACCGGGCCCCGCTGTACTACGTCGCGCTCGCACCGGTCGCCTGGGCCACCGGATCGTGGCCACTGGTCGATCAACTGCTGCTGCTGCGGGTCCTCGACGTCGGGCTGCTGGTGTTGACCGGCCTCGTCGTCTACGCGGCGGCCCGGACGCTCTTCCCCGACCGTCCCTCGATCGCCCTCGGTGCGCTCGCCTTCGCCGCGTTCCTGCCCCAGCTCGCCCAGATCGGTGGCTCGCTGAACAGCGACAACCTCGTCAACCTGCTCGGGGCGCTCTTCTTCCTCGGCATCCTGCGCTCGGCTCGTCCCGAGCTTCGCCTGCGCTGGTTCCTGTTCGCCTGCGTCGTCTTGCTCGTGGGGCTCACCGCCAAACGTGGCCTGCTGGTCCTGGGGGCGCTGCTCCCCCTCGCGTTGATCCTGGCCCCACTCCACCAGCGCGCCTCGGGCGGCTGGCTGGTGGCGCTGGCTCCGGTCGCGCTCCTCGCGGCGGCCGGGGTCTGGCTGCTTCGACCTGGCTCGGCCGCGGGCACGCTGGTTCAGCGCTACCTGACCGATGCCGGATACGAGAACCTTCTGCAACTCCTGGGGCCAGCGCGACGGACGCCGGAGGCGCTGGCGCTCTACCAGCTCGCGCTCGACACGCTGTTCAAGAGCTTCTGGGGGATGTTCGGCTGGATGGCGATCCGTCTGGGCGACACCGCCTATCTCGTCCTTCTGGTGGCCACCGGGGTCGCGGCACTGGGCACGCTTGTCGTCCTGGCGCGAGGACTGGCCGGCCGGAACGATCTGGCCGGATGGCAGGCGAGCGAACTGGTGCTGGCATGGGTGGCGGTTGCGCTCGTCACCGCCTCGGCGCTGGGCTACTCGGCGCTCTACCTGCGGGCCGATGTGCTCCCCCAGGGCCGCTACCTCTATCTGGCGCTGGCCCCGGCCGCGATCCTCTTCGCCACCGGAGCCGAGCAGGTGCTCCGGCCCGTGCTCGGCCCGCGCTATCTCGTCGTGTACGTCCTGGCACTGGCCGGCGGCGACCTGCTCGCCATCACCACGACGATGCTACCGGCTTTCCATGGCTAGGCAAGTGTGGAACACGTCTCTATCCGTTCGGCGCCCACGAGGCGTTTCCGACGCACCACGAGCACAAGGAGAGACGTCCTGCCAGGACGTCTCTGCGAGCTGGGCGCGGCGCTATCTCGTGGGGGAGGTCTGAGCGCCTTCACCCCCTCTCCCGCAGCGCGGGAGAGGGGGTTGGGGGGTGAGGGAGAGCCCCTACAGTGCCGGCGAGGTCGCCACCTCGATGTCGATCTGGGCGCGCTGGAGTCGACCCGAGTAATCGACGTAGATCGTCTTCCACTCGGAGAAGACGTCGAGCCCGGCCTGGCCGGCCTCGCGGTGGCCGTTGCCGGTTCCCCGCGTGCCGCCGAACGGCAGGTGCACCTCCGCGCCGATGGTGCCGGCGTTGACGTAGACGATGCCGGTCGTGACGTCCCGCAGCGCGACGAACGCCTTGTTCACGTCGCGCGTGTAGATCGAGCTGCTGAGCCCGTACTTCACACCGTTGTTGACCCGAACCGCCTCGTCGAGGTCGTTCACGGCGATGATCGCCGTCACCGGACCGAAGATCTCCTCCTGGGC
>JACPQP010000301.1 GCA_016190465.1 Chloroflexota bacterium | reverse complement strand
GCGGAGTTCGGCGTTCTCGCGCTTGAGATCCTCGACGAGGTTCAAGAGCAGCACGATGCACGGGCGGAGGCGTTCATCCGCGATGGCGGAGAGATCCAGGTCATCGAGCATAACGACGGGCAACCTCACGGTCTCGCGTCTGTCTTGGACAGGATACATCCAATCGCGATTTCCTGCAAAACTCCCTGCCGGGGGACCCTACCCCGGCTAATTGAGGAGATACTGCCTCCAGCCTTTGACGCCTGCTTCCCGTGCGGTCACACGGCGCAGCCGTAGCCTGCGGCGCACCTGGAGCAGCCGCACGCGCGTTGGGAGAGCGTCAGCCCGGCTGCATGCCTGCATCTGCGTCATCCGCCCGTGCCCCGAAAGTCCTCTTGACCGGTGGCTCCTCGGGGCGTAGTGTACTCGATAGGCGTGCCTGATTGGCAATATGGGGGAGGGTCGCGACCGCGTGCTCCGTCGATGGATGCGCTACCTGGCGCTGGCGACGCTGGCGGTTCTCTTCGCCCTGAGCACGCTGGAGACGAGCATCGGCGCGGAGGCGCGCGAGATCCGGCCCGGACGGCTCGTCGTGCGGCTACGTCAGGGCGCGTCGGCGCCGTCGCTGGACCGGCGCTCATCGGCCGTGCTGGGCGAGGAGCGAGTCGACGACGTGCTGGGCTATCGCCTGGTGCGGGTCACCTCGGGGCAGGAGCCAGCTGCCCGGGACGCCCTCCGGCGCGATCCGGCCGTCGAGTCGGTGGAGTACGACTTCGTAGCCCACGCCCTGCTGGTCCCGAGCGACCCCTACTACCCGCAGCAGTGGGGACTGGCCAGGATCAACGCCCCGAGCGCCTGGGATCGGGCTCGAGGAACCGGCGTCCTCGTCGCCATCGTCGACACCGGCATCGACCTCGACCACCCCGACCTCGTTGCCCGCATCGCGCCGGGGGGCCTCAACTTCGTCGCCCCAGGCACGCCCCCCGCCGACGACAACGGCCACGGCACCCACGTGGCCGGCATCGCGGCGGCATCGCTGAACGGCCTCGGGGTGGTTGGCGTGGCGCCCGAAGCGCGCCTGCTGCCGATCAAAGTGCTGGACGCGTCGGGCAGCGGGTCCTACTATGACATCATGGACAGTATCCGCTACGCCGCGGACCAGGGCGCGCGCGTCATCAACCTGAGTTTGGGGGGGCTGTTCGACGTGTCGTATCTCCGCGACGCGGTGAACTACGCTCGGGCGCGGGGTGCGGTCGTGGTTGCCGCCGCCGGCAATGACCCGATCCAGACGTACTACCCGGCGGCCTACCCGGGCGTCGTGGCGGTTAGCGCGGTCGATTCGGGAGACAGGATCGCCGCGTTCTCGAGCCGGGGGAGTTACATCGGTATCGCCGCGCCGGGCGTAACCGTCGCCAGCACCGCCTGGCGCGGCAGTGGTGAGAGCTACGTGTCTCGCAGCGGCACGTCGATGGCCGCGCCCCACGTCGCCGGCGTCGTCGCGCTTGTGCGCGGGGTGCGGCCAGCCCTGTCGGGCGATGAGGCCGTCGGCGTGCTCAAGCGCGCGGCATACCCGCTGGGCGACAGCAGCCTGTACGGTGCCGGGCTGCTCGATGCCGCGGCCGCCGTTCACGAGGTGACGACGCTGACGGCAAGCCAGTCGACGGTGCTCCTCCTGGCGCCCGGCGGCGTGCCCTCGCTCCCGACGACGGTCGTGCTGCGCGGTGGATCGGGTAGCTTCTCGACGTCGGTGCAGCCAAACGGGGGCTGGCTCACCGTCCAGCCCGCGTCGTCGTCGTTCGCGAGCGATGGGGCAGCGACGCTACGGCTGACCAGCACCCCGCAGACGGTCGGAGCAACCGCCCTGGTGAGCGACACGGCGCTTCAGATCTCCGCGCCGCAATCTGATCCCCCCGCGCTGACCATTCCCGTTCGGCTCATCGTCTCCCCGACGTATACGGCGGTGCACCTGCCGCTCGCCCAGCGTGGGGCCTGGGGGACGTGGTAGAGAGAATGTCATCCGTTCGCCGAATCGCACCTATCGAGGTCGGCCCGCACTACCGCGCTCTGTACGTCGCGCCGCACTTCGACGACGTGGCGCTCTCGTGCGGCGGCACGGTGGTGCGTGAAGCGGAGATGGGCGTAGCGCCGCTCGTCGTCACCGTCTTCGCGGGTGATCCCACCGGCCCGGATCTCACCCCGTTTGCCCGGTTCCAGCATGCCCGGTGGGGATCCGACGATGCGCTGGGGGAGCGGCGGCAGGAAGACGCCGCGGCGATGGCTGCGCTCAACGCCGACTATCTGTGGCTCCCATTCCTCGATGCGATCTACCGCGGTGACCAGTACCTCTCCGACGACGAGCTGTTTGGCCCGCTGAAGCCGGACGACCACAAACTGGTCGGGCGACTGGCCGACGACCTGCTCCACCTGTGGCGCCAGACCGATGGCGCGGTCGTCTCCCTCCCCCTGGCGCTCGGCAACCACGTCGACCACCAGCTCTGCCGCGCCACGGGCGCACCCCTGCGCGCCGCTGGCGCACCCCTGCGCTACTATGAAGACGTGCCTTACGCGCTTACCCCTGGCGCGATCGGGCCGGACGACCGATGGCTCGACCCCGAGCTGATCGATGTGACCGCGACGATGGATCGCCGACTCGCCGCGATCGCCTGCTACGCCTCGCAGCTTCCGACGATCTTTCGCCACCACGGTCCCCACACGCAGGCCGTCCGGGCCCACGCGGCATCCCTCGCCCCCGGCGCCGTTCCTGTAGGGGCGGCCCCCGGTGGCCGCCCGTGCTCCGGTCCCGCGGGGTCCGGGATTGACACGGGGACGGGGCGACGCGGGGATGCGGCGACGGGGTCCGGGGTTGACGCGGGGGACATCCGCTACTACGAGCGATGGTGGTGGCCGCGGGTTTGAGTGTCGGGGATGCCTGTGCTATCATTTTCGCCGGGGGGAGACGCGGCGATGGGGGCTCACCACCAGGACAGGACGGACACGAAGAGATGACCCTGCCGCCAGTCCCTTTGTGCTCCTGGTGTCTTGGTGGTAAGCACCGGGGCGACGGGGTGACGCGATGAGTGACGATGCACCGACGACCTGGGCACCCCGGCGGCCGTTTGAACGCGTCCGCGAGGCCGTCGATTTCCTGGCGGCTCGGCTCGCCGAGCCGCCGCGGGTGGCGGTGAT
>JACPQP010000300.1 GCA_016190465.1 Chloroflexota bacterium | reverse complement strand
GAAGGTCCAGGAAGGGCGGAGCCCGTCCTGGCGGGGTTTGGGGTGTCCCCAAAACCATCAAAAACTTTCTGATACCTACTCCGTTCCCGCGGCGGGCAACATCAGGAACGGCTGGCTGGGGGGTCAGGTCACTGCTGGCTCAGCATCACTGCACACCGCTCTCGCTGCGTCCGTTCGCTGCGTCCCGCTCGCTGCGACTGAGGCGCTCGAACACGGCGCGCCCCTCGGCGAAGAGCTGGAGCATCCGGTCGCGCTGGCCGACGTGGTCGAAGCGGGCGCGGGTGGCGATCCAGGTGCGTGCCTCGTCGATGCGGTCGAGGAAATGCCCGCTGGCCGCTCGCACTCGCGCCGGCTGCGGCCGCGGGCGCAGGTAGACCGGGCTGGTGTGGGCCCACTGGGCGTGGCCATAGCTGGTGCGGCGGTGCCCCCAGCACCGGGCCGCGAGCCACCCGGCGCCCGCGACGTCGACGGTCGTCGCGAAGGTGCCGGCTGTCGCCTGATCCGGGTTGTCCGCCGCCGCGACGACCTCGCCGTCGCGGATGACCTCGATCCGGTCGATCGGCTGTGACGCTTCCCACCGCACAGTGACGGGCAGCGACGCGATGGCCTCGCCGAGCGCCAGTACATCGTTGCTCGGGGCCTGGCCGTCCACGGCCAGGCGCAGGACCGGTCCGTCCGTGACGAAGGTGCGGCCATCGCGCAGGCCGGCGAGCCACCGGTCGTAGGAGAGGTCTGTACCGACGTCGACGTAGACCCGGTTGCTAGAGCAGACGAACCAGTCGGAGCCGGTCGAGGCCGGCAGGCGCAGGCCACAGTTGAGCAGCCGGTACCAGAGGTCGTACTCGGGGTCCATCCAGTAGGGGTCGAAGAGGTTGATGCCGTCGAGGCGGCCGAGCGCGGCGGCGACCGGCGCCTCCATCCCATTGGCGTTGTGGCACCAGAGGACCAGGCCGCCCTGGGCACGGGCCGCGTCGCAGGCGTCGATCAGCGGGGGGTAGTCGGGGCTGGCATCGTCGACCAGGATGCCCCGACTGATCGGCTCGACGAGCTGACGAATGTTGATGAGCATGATGTGGCCCAGGCCGATGCGCCAGGGCTCGTCGTTGTGCCGGCTCTCCTCGCCGATGTCGATGTGGTGCTCGGCCGTGGAGTGGGCGTGAGGACCGAGGGGGAAGGCGTTGGAGGCGTAGGCGAGCTCCCGGCGCTTGAGCACGCTGACGATGAGGATGGGCAGGTCTTCGACCCGGGGGTCAAGACGCAGGCGATCGAGCGGGTGGGTCTCCTTCTCGTCGTAGTGGACGTGGGTGTTGCCGGCGTACCACCCCTGCTCCGGGAGGCGAATCCAGCGCTCGATCGGCAGGTCCACGTCGACCGTCCCCCGGGCTGGGATGTCGACCATCAGGCGCAGCGGTCGGTACTCGGTGCCCCGCTCCACGACCACGTCCACCTGGCCACGCGGGAGGTCGACCGCGAAGGAGCCGTCGCCGTAGAAAAAGGGGTCACCTCCACCGACCTTCAGGATGGCGCCGGGGGGTGCGACGAACTGGCCGGTCGACGCCAGGACGTGGACACGCGCCTCCAGCGGGCGCCCGGTCGCGCGATCGAAAATCCGTCCATGAAGCGTTGGCATTGTTATCCTCCTGTCCGGCTACCTCTCTCCGGCGCGTCTCCTCACCGGCGCCGTCGTGCTCGCCGGAGACGGCGCCCCAGTTCCTCGTCCGACAGCACATCCTCGCGGGCGAATGCTTCTCGCCCCTCCTGTGCACTGCCGCTGCTTCCTCGGGTGTCTCCGGCTCATCGTCAACCGGCGCTTCGGCAAGCACGCGCGGGAGGGGTGGATAGCCGGGTGTGCACAGACTTTCAAGGTACCCCAGCACTGGCTATCCAAGCGGCGGAAAGGGGTTGATTCACAGACTCTCAGCCCTCGCGCCACACGGGGATCAGGTCGTAGGTGGCGCCGGCCTCGTCGAGCGCGGCGCGCACGGCCTGCTGCTGGCTGCCCGGCACCAGGATCGCGCCGGGCCCCAGGACGAGCGCGGGCAGCGCGAGGATGCCGGGACGACCCCTGGCGCCGTGGAGGCGGCGGCTCAGCCGGACGCGTTCGGCCGGGCGGGCGCGGGCCACCGAGAACCGGATGAGCGTCCAGGGTGCCAGGCCGGGCGGCTGAAACCGGGCCAGGGCGCCTGCGCGAGCATAGAGGATGATCCCATCTGCCCAAAGCGCGTGGATGAGGTCAGGGCCGAGGTCGCCCGGGCGATCGACGCTGGCGAGCAAGGGCGCCAGGTGCATCGGCAGGCGCGCCTCTGCTTCGACCTCGCCGACCACCCGAAGTGCGGCCCGTCCGGTGTCGGCAAGCTCGGGCCGCTCCTCTCCCTCGAAGAGGATGAGGATGTCGACGTCGCTACTGCGCCCGAACTCGCCGCGCGCGTAGGAGCCTAAGAGGATGATCCCCACCACCGCGTCGTCTCCCCGTAGCCGCTGGGCCAGCGTGTCCAGAGCGCTGACGAGGCGCTCAAGAACGGTCCGGGGCCAGGGACCACGCTTCGAGCTGTTCCAGAAGCTGGTCGATAGCCATCGCGGCGTCGCCGTTTCCCTGTCGCCCATACCAGCGTCCCGTCCGGAAGTTCTCCAGTTGGCCCCAGACGTCGGCCACGTCGAGGTGCCCGCGTGCGCGCAGCCAGCGTCCCAACCCTTCGTGGTTCTCGCGATGCGCGCCGTAGCGCCGCTGCACTCCGAGGGCCAGAAGGTGAAACGCCATCCCGAAGCTCAACTCCGCACAGGCCCGGATGTCATCGGGGACGATAAGCCGCGCTCGCGCCGTCCGCAGCTCCGTCAGCGCCTGCCGGTGGCATTCCTCGGTCACGCCTTTGCCCTCGCGAAACGCATTAGCATTAGGAGTGCTTGGTGATAACGCATTCTACCACGAGCCGTGCTCATCTGCGTTCATCTGTGTACATCCACGGTTTCTTTTGTCGTGTAGCGTCGGCGGCGTGTCGCAGGCTACCACCCGCCCGGCGACGAGCGGCTGAGCGCCGGGACGTAGAGCCGGGCCGGGTCTCCTGCCAGGACGACGAAGCTGAAGTGCGGCGCGCTGGCGGTCGCCCGGTAGTTGCCGCCGCCAGGTCGGTCACCTGGGTGTCCGTCAGTTGTTCCCAATCCCGGCCGTTCGAGGTCAGGTACAGCTTCACGGCGAGCGGGTTCTCGCCGGGGAGCAGATCGGCGCGGGTGAAATCCAGGCTGACGCGAGCGGGCTGAGGCAACGGCGTGTGGTTGGCGACGCCGTTGGTCGTGAGGTGGACGAAGATGGCCCGGAGCTTCCGCTGGCGGCCGGGCATCGACGAGGGGATGACGTCGGGCGGGGAAACGGAGATGGCCATCCGCACCGCGCCGGTGCCTCCCGCCGGCGTGGGCACGACGGGCAGGTCGACCCGGACGCCGGCCACCGAAGTCAGCGCGACCTGCGTGGCGCCGGGGGTGACGGGGATGCCGGTCGGCGTGCGAGTTGGGGTGCGAGTGAGGGTCGGCGTGGGTGTTGCCGTCGACGTCGGCGTGCGCGTGGCGGTCGGCGTCGGGGTCGCGAATGGGTCGTCGCGCTGGCGGCCGAACCAGAGGAAGCGGGGCTCGACGTTGGCGCAGTTCGAGTAGGGGCCCGGACAGGCGCCCTGCAAGGTGAAAGCCGTGCCGACCCAGGTGTTGCCGTTGCCCGAAGCGGGTCGGACGGAGAGGTAGTCGCCCCAGCGGTTGGTTCCAGGCCCATGCGTTCCAGACCGGACCCCCAGGGATTGCCAGAAGGGCGAGCCAGAGGAGGCGGTGATGTCGTCGCGCACTATGACACTGGAGCCTGGATAGCGTCCCCCGCCCGCGTAGGCCAGACTGACGCCGAGATGACCACGTCCATTGACACCCAGCCCTGGATAGGCCCAGGCGAACGCGCTATTCCAGATAACGGGTTCATCGATCAGCGTCTTGCTCGCCTCGCCGATCCGGACCACGTGGACGTACGGATAGGGGAAGTTGCCGAGGCTGCCCGACCCCTGCGCGGCGCCCCACATGAAGCCGATGACGCCTCCGGCGACCCAGCCCGCCTTGAGCCGAGAATCGTCGTACCCGCACATGTTGGTGCCGTCCGGGCTCGAACAGGCCACCTCACCCGGACTGCCCTGTCGATAGCTTGAGTGGGACACGTCGGTGTACGTGATGGCAGTCCAATCGCCGCTCTCCGGCCAGGTGTACAACCTCAGCAATGTGCTGCTCCGGTGCCGAGCGAAGTACATCGTCGTTGCAGCGCCAGCAGTCGGCGCAAACCCACTCACGTTGCTTTCCGAATAGTAGGAGTAGGCGAGCTGGCCACCCGCTGCCAGCGAGTCGAGAGAAACGCGAACGATCCCTGTCCCGGAGGAGGTTGGGTTCGACATATAGAAGATGTTGGTCGTGAGGTACAAGTAGTTCGCGCCGAGCGCCAGGTGCGGGTAGTCGAGCCAGTAGCCAGATGGCCAGCCCACTGCCTGCGCGGTGATGTCCCAGTAGGTCCAGACGTTGTTGCGGAGGCCGTCCTGACCTCGGGCAACCGCGATGCGCTGCGCGTTGTTGCCCGCTGGTCCTGGAAGTACTGCAGCAGCCAGATGGTGAGGTTCCGGCTGGGGTCGTAGATTGCCACCTGGTCACCATCGACAGTTCCTGTTCGGGCAGGCGCGTTTCTGGAACGCTCGGCGGATCGCTTCGCTTGATCGCGGTGGGGTCCTCGGGGACCGGCGGTTCGGGCAGATGGGATCGATCGAGCGCCTGTTCGAGCTCACCGAGCTCCTGAGCTGAGAGTCGCGGTGGCGGGGCGGAACGCGGCAGAAGCTGCACGGTCCGGCCCGGACCGGCGACCCCGCTGCCGCCGTGGCCCTCGGCCGGCGGTCCGGGCAATTGCGACGAGTCGGAGGGCAGCGCGGATGACCCGTCTCCTGACTGGTCGACCGCTGCGGCAGTCGCGCCATAGCCGGTTGGGCCGCTGGAGTGCGACGGGACGACACCAATGGTGACGATGATCAGGGTTGACAGCAACGCGACGAACGGCGCGATGCGCCGGGGTGTCTGTGGCGGCATGACGGGTGTCTCTTTCCCGCACCTACGACGTGTCGCGACGAGCGAGCGGGGCCACGCCATCCGCCTGTCCAGCGGGTTCGCGCGCGGACGACACCGGCCTGGCGGCTTGAATCCCGGCTGTCATTGCGAAGCCCGCCTGCGCAAGGCCGACTTTGCGGCGGTGGCTCGCGGTTGCAGCCGCCGCGGAACTCCGAAAACTGTCCTCCCTTGAGGTCCGGCGCGAGAGGCGGGGGGCGACGGCTTCACGACCAGCAGGCACGGCGGCCGGTCGAGCGTGAGGCGATGATACAGCCGATCGTGCAAAGTATCAAGGGGGAATGAGCTGCTGTCGGGTTGCTAGCGGCAGGCTGTGCGGCCGAGCGTCTCGAGACCCTTGCTCACGGGACGGAAGAACAGGCTCAGTAGGGCAGGAAGGGGATGGCGGACTGGCGGGTGGATCAGCGTGCCATAGCTGATCGTGCCCGGGACTCGATCGCGCGGCAGGCCACCCGGCTCCCGCTGTTGCCGGCTGGATCACTCACCTGATCGTCTTCGTTGGCGTGGACGAGTGGCCGTTCTTCCATCAACTGCCACCAGTCCTTCATCCCCCGCTGCGCCTCCTCCAGGAAGGAGCGGTCCTGGTTGCGCTGGAGCGTGGGGATGAGGGCGCGGAGGACGTCGCGAGAGTTGCCGACAAGACCCATGTCGACCGGGTACCGGAGGCCGAGGCGCGCAGGGTTGATATGGATTTGGCCCTCTGGCCTCTCCTCATCTCCTGATTGACACCGACCGCGCGCTCCCCGACAATGGCAGTATGCCCGATGTCTTCCCGACTGGCCCACCGCTCGGCGTTGCCGGCGCGCCGGACTCGGGCGTGGGCTGGCGGCTCGACGAGCGCGACGCGACCGCCGACGGCTGTCTCCTGTTCATCCGGTTTGGCGACGGTGCCAGAAGCCCCGGCATCTCGGCCTGACTTTCGGCGCTGATCGCGGCTATCGGTTTGGTCTTGAGCACGGGGCGAGGGCCTGGGACGCATCGAGAGGGAGGGTTCGACGATGAGAACGGGAGAAGAGCTAACGACCTCCGGCATCGACATCATCGGCAGCGTCCCCTGGGGCTCCCATTTCTGTCAGTTCTACCAGGCCGCGGAAGACTTACTCGATATCCTGTTACCTTATTTCAGGGCGGGGCTCGAGAACGACGAGTTCTGCATGTGGGTCACCGCTCAGCCCGTCAGTGAGACGGACGCCGAGCGGGCGATGAGAGAGGTCGTGCCCGACCTGGATCGATACCTGGACAGCGGACAACTGGAGATCATCCCGCACAGCGAATGGTACCTGAAAGGAGGCGCCTTCAACTCCGAGCGGGTCCTGGCGGGCTGGGTCGACAAACTGAATGGTGCCCTGGTCCGAGGCTACAACGGCCTGCGGTTGACGGGCAACACGTTCTGGCTGGAGAAGAGGGACTGGCGAGGTTTCAGCGACTACGAGCGTGCGGTGGACAACGTCATTGGCCGCTACCGGATGCTGGCCCTCTGCACCTATCAGGCAGACCGATGCGGAGTCTCCGAGGTCGCGGACGTCATCAGCAACCATCAGTTCGCTCTCATCAAGCGGCACGGCCAATGGGAGATCATCGAGAGCGCGGAGCGGCGGCGGGCGGAGGAGGAACGGGGGCGGCTGCTCCGGGAGATCGACGCTCAGCGTCGTCTGTTCCAGACGGTCGTCGACCATGTTCCGGCGGGCATCGCCGTGCTCAGTGGGCCCGACTTCGTGTTCGAGCTCGCCAACCCCAGCTACCAGGCCATCGCTCCTGGCAGAACGACGCAGGGGAGAACGGTCGCCGAGGTGTGGCCGGAGATAGCCGATCAGGTGCTGCCGGTCCTGCGGCGCGTCGTGGAGACGGGAGAGCCCTACCGGGCAACCGATGCCCCCTTCCGCATCCAGCCGGCGGTCGGCGCGCCTCCCGAGGAGCGGTATTTCACCTTCAGTTACATCCCCCTGCACATCTCTGACCGCGACACCAGCGTCCTGCTTGTGCTGGCCATGGAGACCACCCAACAGGTCCTTGCTCGCAACAAGGTTGAGCGGCTGGTCGCCGAGCTGGAGCGTCGGGCCGCGGAACTGGACGCGGCCAACAAGGAGTTAGAGGCTTTCAGCTTCTCCGTTTCCCACGACCTGCGGGCGCCGCTAAGGGGTATCGATGGCTTCAGCGCGATGCTACTGGAAAACTACGCGGACAGACTGGACGAGCGAGGCAAGGGGTGTCTCCAATTCCTGCGGCAGGGGAGCAGGCAGATGGCCCAGCTCATCGACGACTTGCTCAGTCTCTCTCGCGCGACCCGCGCCGAACTGCACCGCCAGCAGGTTGACCTGAGCGCGCTGGCGAACGCCATCGCCGTCGAGCTGCGACAGACGCAGCCGGAGCGCCTCGCGGAGTTTCTCGTCGCTCCTGGGCTGGTGGCGGATGGCGATGTGCGGCTCTTGCGGGTGGTCCTGGAGAACCTGCTGGGCAACGCCTGGAAGTTTACCGGCAGGCATGCGACGGCCCGGATCGAGTTTGGCACCGTCGAGCAGCAGGGTGAGCGGGTCTACTTCGTGCGCGACGATGGCGCTGGATTCGAGATGGCCTACGCCGGCAAGCTGTTCGGCGCCTTCCGGCGGCTGCACGGGGAGAAAGAGTTCCCCGGCAACGGCATCGGCCTGGCGACGGTGCAGCGCATCATTCGCCGCCACGGGGGACGGGTCTGGGCCGAAGGCAAGGTGGAGCAAGGGGCCACCTTCTACTTCACCCTGTAGGCTTTTTTACGCCGCTGGCACGGGATGTGTTCCGCGCGATCGAGGGACCAATGCACGTCGGTGAGTACCTCTTCCGGAGATTGCGGGCGGAGGGCGTCGACCACGCCTTCGGCATTCCGGGCGACTTCGCCCTATCGCTTTTCCAGGCGATGAAGCAGGCTGGCCTCCAGATCGTCGTCACCACCCACGAGCCCGCGGCCGGCTTCGCCGCCGACGCCTACGCCCGGCTCCGGGGGCTCGGGGTCATCGTGGTGACCTACGGAGCCGGGGCCCTCAACGTGGTCAACGCGGTCGCCCAGGCCTACGCCGAGGAGTCCCCGGTCATCGTCGTCAGCGGCGCACCGGTGATCCAGGGGCGGAGGACCGATGCCCTGCTCCACCACCGGGTCAAGACGTTCGAGTCTCAGATCAACGTGTTCCGGGAGGTCACCGGCGCGGCGGTTGCCCTGACCCATCCCGCGTCGGCGGTCAACGGGATCGAACGTCTCCTGGCGACGATCCGCCGGACCAAACGCCCCGGCTACCTCGAGGTCCCCCGGGACGTAGCCGTCGCACCCGTCCCCGCCCACTCCTCTCTCCTCGCCCCGTCGCCCGACCCACGAAGGGTCCATCTGGACCCTTCGTGCCCCCCTGCCCTGCCGTTCCTGAGTGGGTCGTTCCTGATG
>JACPQP010000028.1 GCA_016190465.1 Chloroflexota bacterium | reverse complement strand
GAGGCGTTGATGTCGAGCACACCGGCGAGCACACTCGGCTGCTGCGCGACGATGCCGACGACGCGGCCGTTGAACCGGGCGAAGCCAATGATGATGTTCTGCGCGAACAGCTC
Source organism: Chloroflexota bacterium (assembly GCA_016190465.1). Taxonomy (GTDB): domain Bacteria; phylum Chloroflexota; class UBA6077; order FW602-bin22; family JACPQP01; genus JACPQP01. The sequence goes on along the minus strand of JACPQP010000028.1, from coordinate 3,402 downwards.
GGCGACCTCGAAGAAATCGCCGTCGTCGACGATCCGGTGGATGACGTCCCGCATGTCGTAGGGCCTGTTCGGGTTGTCGGGGATGACGCTGTTCAGCTCGTCGTCCATCCGCATCGGGTCGTCGGCGGGAGTGACCGACGGCGGGTCGTCGACGTTGTTCGATGGCAGGAAGCTCAGCAGTCGGCGGATGAGGTACAGGCACTCTTCCTCGTTCTCGGCGGCGAAGTGGGCGACGCCGCTCGTGATGTTGTGGGTCATCGCCCCGCCGAGCTGCTCGAACGTCACGTCCTCGTGGGTCACCGCCTTGATGACGTTGGGGCCGGTAATGAACATGTTGCTGGTGTCTTTGACCATGACGATGAAATCGGTTAGCGCCGGTGAGTAGACCGCACCGCCGGCACAGGGCCCCATGATCGCCGAGATCTGCGGGACGACGCCCGAGGCGAGCGTGTTGCGCAGGAAGATGTCGGCGTAGCCCGCCAGGCTGACAACTCCTTCCTGGATGCGCGCGCCCCCAGAGTCGTTCAGCCCGACGACTGGAGCACCGGTCTTCATCGCCAGGTCCATGACCTTGCAGATCTTCTCGGCGTGCGCCTCGGAGAGGGACCCACCGAAGACCGTGAAATCCTGGGCGAACAGGAAGACCAGCCGTCCGTCGATCTTGCCGTAGCCGGTGACGACCCCATCCCCGAGGTACTTCTGGTCGGCCAGGCCGAAGTCGGTGGCCCGATGGGTGACGAATGGGTCGAGCTCCTGGAAGCTCCCCGCGTCCAGCAGGATGTTCAGGCGCTCGCGGGCAGTCAGCTTGCCTTTCTGGTGCTGGGCCTCGACGCGGGCCAGCCCACCGCCAAGTCGCCCTGCCTCGCGCATCGCCCGGAGCCGCTCGATCTGTGCGTTCGTCGAGGTGCTCATCTGGCGGGGCTCACGAGTATTCATAAAAGCCGCGCCCGCTCTTGCGGCCGAGGTAGCCGGCCTGGACCATGCGCCGGAGCAGCGGGCAGGGGCGGTACTTCGGGTCTCCGAAGCCCTGGTGAAGCGTCTCCATTACCTGGAGGCACACGTCCAACCCGATCAGGTCCGCGAGCTGGAGCGGCCCCATCGGGTGGTTCATGCCCAGCTTCATCACGATGTCGATCGCCTCGCGGGTCGCGACGCCCTCCATCAGCGCGTATGCCGCCTCGTTGAGCATCGGCATCAGCAGCCGGTTCGAGACAAATCCGGGGAAGTCGTTCACTTCGACGGGCGTCTTCCCGAGTTGGCGAGCCAGCTCGACGATCGTCGTGGTCGTCGCGTCGCTCGTCCGCTGCCCCCGAACCACCTCGACGAGTGGCATAACGGGCGCCGGGTTCATAAAGTGCATCCCAATCACCTGCCCGGGCCGCGCGGTCGCCGAGGCCAGCCGGGTGATCGAAATCGACGACGTGTTCGAAGCCAGGATCGTCTCCGGCCGGCAGATCGTGTCCAGCTCGGCCAGGAGGGCCACCTTGGCCGAGACGTCCTCGACAATCGCCTCGACCACCAGGTCCCGGTCCCCGAGTACGGCCAGCGCATCGGCCCGATGGATCCGGGCGAGCGCGGCGTTAGCCTCCTCACGGGTGGTCCGGCCGCGCTCTACCGACCGCGCCAGATGCCGCTCGATGCCGACGACCGCCGCGGCGACCCGTCCAGGATCGACGTCAAACAACGACGCCTCGTGGCCGGCGACCGCGAACACCTGACAGATGCCGGACCCCATCGTCCCGGCCCCGACGACTCCAACGCGCATTGTTGGTCTCTCCCCTCCGGAATAACACCGCTTAGATCATCTCGATGCTCATCGCGACCGACCCACCGCCTCCGAGGCAGAGGGCAGCCAGACCACGGTGGAGGCCACGGTTGCGCAGCGCATAGAGCAGCGTGGTCAACAACCGCGCGCCGCTCGCCCCGATCGGGTGGCCGAGGGCAACCGCTCCACCGTTGACGTTGACGCGGTCGTCGTCCCAGCCAAGCTCGCGGCCGTTCGCCAGGATCTGTGCGCTAAACGCCTCGTTAACCTCGATGAGGTCATAGTCGTCCAGCGTCATCTTGGTCCGGTCGAGCAGTTTCCGAATCGCCACCACCGGCGCCGCGAAGATCATCCGCGGCTCAAGGGCAGCCGAGGTATACCCGGTGATCCGGGCGAGTGGTCGAATCCCCTGACGCTCGGCGTGCGCCGCGTCCATCACTACCAGCGCGGCCGCACCGTCGGAGAGCCCCGGCGCGTTGCCGGGTGTCACCGTTCCGTCCGCGCAAAACGCCGGCCGCAGCCGGGCAAGCGCCTCCAGGGACGTATCGGGCCGCGGGGGCTCGTCGACGCTGATCGTCTTCGGCCCAGCGCGCTTGTTTCCCTCCACCGGGACCTCGACCGGCACGATCTCGGCCGCGAACCGGCCGGCCAGGGTCGCGGCGACCGCTCGCCGGTGGCTCCGCAGCGCGAAGGCATCCTGCTCCTCGCGGGAGATCCCGAAGCGCTCGGCGATGAGCTCGGCGCACATTCCCATGTGCTGGTTGGTCATCGCGCACCAGAGTCCATCGTAGACGTTGGCGTCGAGCAACTCGCCGTGACCCAGCCGGTAGCCCATGCGCGCTTGCTTCAGGAGATAGGGTGCGTTGCTCATGCTCTCGAAGCCCCCGGCGATGAAGACTTCGCCATCGCCCGCACGGATCGCCTGCGCCGCGAGCATCACCGCCTTCAGGCCGGAACCACACACTTTGTTGATCGTCATCGTCGGCACGCTCTCGGGCACACCACCCCGCAGCGCGGCCTGGCGGGCCGGTGCCTGTCCCAGCCCGGCCGAGACGACGTTCCCCAGGATGACCTCGTCGATGTGATCGGGGGAGATCTCGGCCCGGCGGATGGCCTCCCGCACGGCCAGCGCCCCCAACTGGGTCGCCGGTAGCGACGAAAGCGCGCCGAGAAACCGTCCGATCGGCAACCGGGCGGCGCTCACGATAACCGCCTCTCGCGGCGAAGACATCGTCGTCCTCCAGACTCAGAGTTGCCAGCTATCAACTGCTGGTCGCCACAGCCACTTCCATGGTAACAGATCGGCGCCAATCTGCGCTCGCAGACGAGGGTCAGGCGTAGTTCCGGCCCTCGTCCAGCATCACCAGGTAGTTCTCCAGGGGGACGTAGTTCGTCACGGTGTTGCCGGAGCCAAGGCAGTAGCCACCGCCCGGGAAGCACACGTCGAGCACCTCCCGCACCCGTCGCCGGATCTCCTCCTCGCTACCGCGGCAAAGGAGGTCCACGTCGATCCCGCCGATGACGGCGATCCGGTCGCCGTAGAGTCGCTTCGCCTCTATGACCGGCTGGATGACGTCCTCGAAGGAGTGCTTCCCGTCGATCCGCACGTCCTCGATGAGGGGCTCCATGACATCCTT
>JACPQP010000293.1 GCA_016190465.1 Chloroflexota bacterium | reverse complement strand
TGCGGAAAGTCCCTTAACGGCTCCGGGAAGGTCCAGGAAGGGCCGCCGCCCGTCCTGGCGGGGTTTGGGGTGTCCCCAAAACCATCAAAAACTTTCTGATACCTACATATGTACCCAGCGACGGAGGGCCACCGATGGAAGGCCACAACGCGACGACGATGAAGCTGCTCAACCGGGGAGTGGTTCTCCATCACGTGCTGCGTCTCGGCCCGCTCACCCGTCGCCAGCTCGCCCGCAAGACCGGCCTGCGCAAGTCGACGATCTCCTACATCATCGCCGAGTTGCTCGCGGCCGGGTTGGTGCGTGAGGTTCCCCCCCTGGTCGGGCGGCCGGGACGCCCCGGCCGCCAGGAGGCCCTCGCCGAGCTCGTCCCGGATGGGGCCTACGCCATCGGCGTCCACGTCGGGATCCTGGGTTCACAGGTCGCCCTGACGAACGCCCGGGCGCAGATCGTCGGCTGGCACACCCAACGCCTGCCGTCACCGCCAACTCCCCAGGCGGTGGTGGCCCAGATCACCCGCTTGATCGACACGCTCGTCGCCAGCGCCGGGATCGATCGCTCGCGGCTCATCGGCGTTGGGGTCGGCGTGCTCGCCTACGTCGAGCCGGACCGGGGCGTCGTTCGGCTCGCGCCGAGCCTGGGCTGGCACGACGTGCCGCTCGCCGCCGTCCTTCAGGAGGCCGTGGGGCTTCCGGTCCGCATCGAGCACAACGTCCGGGCCATGGCGCTGGCCGAGCAGCTCTTCGGGCGCCTGGGTGCGCTGCGAGACTTCGCCCTCATCAACGTCGGGACCAGCATCGGCACGGCGCTGGTCGTCAACGGCCAGCTCGCCCCCGGCCACTCCCATTCCGCGGGGCAGATCGGCCACCTTCCGGTCGCCGAGGACGGTCTGCCCTGCGTCTGTGGGAAGCGGGGCTGCCTTGACACCGTCGCCTCGTGGCAGGCATTCGACGAGCGAGCGCAAGACCTGGCGCGCCGCCATCCGGACTCCGCGTTCGCCGCGAGCATTCGGCCCGGGTCAGCTCCGGGGCCGGCGAGCGCGGTCCTGCGGCTGGCCGGGGAGGGTGATACGCTGGCCTGCTCGATCGTCGACGGCGTCGTCGAGCATCTCGCGGTCGCGGTGGCCTATCTGCTGGCGCTGCTCGATCCCGAAGTGGTCGTCCTCTGCGCGGGCTCCAGCTTCTACGATCACGTCCTCATCGCCCCGGTCCAGCGGGCGCTGACCAGGCGAGCAGCCATGGCGCCAGTCCCTGATGCCCGGATCGTGCCGAGCTCGTTCGGGGTCGCTCAGGCGGTCGTCGGGGGCGCAGCCGTGGCGCTCCAGCGGCTGTTCAAGTCGCCCGACATGCTGGACCTGCTTATGGCTGGACGACCCGCTGGCCTTCGGTGAGACCGCGGACGATCTCGGTGTTCTCCTCGTCGGCGATGCCCACCTCGACGTCGACTTCGGGGAGTCGTCGTCCGGTCTCGGCCAGCCGTACGAAGCGCCGGGTGCCCTGGACCCGGATGAACCGGGATGGTACCACGAGGATGTCTTCCTTCTTCTGCACGGCGATCGCCACGTTCGCCAGCGCCCCCAGCTCCGGCGCGCGGGGCATCTTGAAGTCGATGTGGACGGTGCCCCCGCGGCCTCTGCCGCCCTGGACGTCGGTGCTGGCTAACAGCGTCGGCACCTTCACCACCTTCCCCTCATACTTCTCGGTCGGCAGCGCCGCCAGAACGACCGTGGCTTGCTGGCCCAGCGCCAGCTTGGCCGCGTCGTTCGCCGAAACGTCGATCGCCAGCCGATACGCCTTCGGGTTCGCGACCGTGACGGCCGGTTTGAAAGCCGGAAGCACGTCGCCCTCCCGGCCCTCGGACTGGGTCACGAGGCCATCAAAGGGCGCCTTGAGGATCGCCGCGCCGAGCTGACGCTCCAGCTCGCCCAGGGCGAGGCGAACGAGCTCGACGTTCTTCCGCTCGATCAGGATGTTCGTTTCTCCCTGTGAGGCCTGGGCCACCTGGCGATCGTAGGCCGCGCGGGCGGCCTGGGTTCCCGCTTGCGCGCTCTCGACCATCTTCATCGCCGCGAGCACGTCCTGGGCCTTCGGACCCGCCTTGATCTCGACCAGGCGCGTCTCGGCCGCCTTGACGGCAGCCCGGGCCGACTCGACGTTCCAGTCGGCGACCTCTCGATCGCCGGCCGGCGCCCCTACCTTGAGTCGCGCGAGCGCCTCTTCGGCCGCCCGGACGTTGGCGTGGAAGTTCAACAGGCGAGCCTCGACCGCCTCGCAAGCCGGTCCCCGGTCGCTCCCACAGATGGCGTCCCGGGCACCCTGCTCGCCCCAGAGGAGCGCCCGCTGCCGGGCGACCTCCAGCTCTGCCGCGCGCAGCTCGGACTCGGTCGGACCGCTGCGCCGGGCCGGATCGTTCTCGGCCTGCGTGAGCCGCGCCTGGGCCACTGCGAGCTGCTGGCTGGCCGCGGCGACGTCCGCCTCGGTCGGGCCAGACTGGAGCACCTCGAGGTCGCGAAGCGCGCGCCGGTAATCCGCTTCGGCCCGGGCCAACGCCGCCGTCGCGCCGGCGAGATCGGCCGCGGCGCTGCTCTTCTCGATCACCTGGGCCAGCCGCAGTTCGGCGATGCTGACCTGAATCGTCTGCTCGTTGATCTGCTTGCGGAGGTCGGCGGTATCGATCTCCGCCAGGAGGGCACCGGCCTTCACCGCGTCGTTGACGTCGACGTAGCGACGGCGCAAGCGTGCCGACTGGGTGAAATAGAGCGTGGCCTCCTCCTGCGACTGGATGCGTCCGGTCCCCTTGATCGTCTGGATCACCGCGCCGCGCTGGACCACGGTGGTCGGCCGGTTCGATCCGGAAGGCGTCGGGATCGGCGTGGGAACGAGCTGGGCCTGGTTCCGTCCGGGACGGACAACCGCGCAGCCCTCGAGCGCGATGCTCAGGATGCTCAGAACAGCCAGGACCATCAGAAGAAAACGGCGGGCCAACCGCCCGTCGGTCACCATGCCTGGAGGACCTCCTCATTGGGATACTCTCTGGACCACGAAAGGCGCGAAAGGGTCGATTGCCTCCCCTTTCATAGCGCGGATCAGGCGCTCCTGTCAAGGGCACGCCGGAAATCGGCCAGGTTCCGTGAGATAATTGAAGGGAGACGGGCCATGGATCGGATGGCCCGTCCTGGAGGTGGCGTTGACACTGCGGGCACTCTCGGGGCTACTGTCACGAGTGTCACGAACGTCACAACCGTCACAGCGGTTCACGAAGAAAGGGGGCCGCGCTGACGCGCGGGCGGCGCTTCCGCCATAAGATCGAGCCCGTGGCGGAAGCGCCGCAACGTTTCGGTGAGAACCCGCGTCCTGCACATCGTCTTCTGTGCGCTCCTCGCCGGTGCACTGAGCATCGGCCAGGCGAACGTCATCTGGGCCGCTTCCGACGACTGGGACATCCCCGGCGGCCACTTCTACACCCAGGCCGGGGATGGCCGCGGCGGCTATGCGATCACGGACCAGGATGGTATCCCATTCTGGACGGCATTTCAACAGCTTGGCGGGGTGCCCGCGTTGGGGTATCCGGCCTCGCGGCGCTATGCCCGGGGCAGCTTCGTCTACCAGGTCACCCAGGCGGCGCTGCTCCAGTGGAACCCGGAGACGCGCCAGGTCGAGCTGGCCAACGTCTTCGAGATGCTCGAGCAGGCGGAGCGTGACCCCTGGCTGCTCTCGCTGGGCATTCCTCCGCCGATCCGCGACGATGGATCGAATGGCGACTTCGCGCGGGCCGTGGCGACACGCCTGGGCTGGCTCACCGACCCGGCGATCGCCGCGGCCTACCAGGGGCCGACCGCTGCGCTCGACCTGGCCATCGCCCGCTACGGCCTGCCGTCGTCGCAGCCCCAGCGGTTCGGGCCGTTCGTCGCCCAGCGCTTCCAGCGGGCCGCCCTGCAGCACTGGGTCGAGACGGTGCCAGGGATGCCGCCGCCGGGGACCGTCGTCCCCGTGCTCGCCGGCGACCTCCTCAAACAAGCCGGTCTGGTGCCCGCCGATGCCGCGATACCTGTTCCGGTCGTCCTGGCCGAGACCGCCGCTCAGTTCGTCATCCGAGATCCCCACATCGTCGACGTGCTCGACACGCTCCGCCAGACGACCCGGGGCACGAGCCTGGAAGGTGATGCCAATGGGGTGCTCGACCTGACGTCGCGCCGTGGGGTGGAGATCGGCTACCAGTCGCTCCCCGACCGCATCTATGGCACCTACCGGCCGGCGAGCAACACGATCGCGCTGGCCACGGCCATTCGCGGCGAGGATCCCCGGGCCATCGCCGCCGTCCTCTACCACGAGCTTTCCCACGCGTACGATCTCTGGGCAGGCCAGCTCGGTCCGACCCCCGAGGAGTGCCTGAACAGCGAGTACCGGGCGTTCCAGCGGCAGGCGCGCTACTGGCAACAGGTCGCTGGCCCGGCCGGTCGGATCCCACCCCGGACGCCGCTCGAAGTCAGCCTGAACGACATCGTCCAGGCCGTCTTCGAGCACCCGGTCCGATTCGTCCTGGAGTTGATCGGCGTTTACGAGACGGAGTGCGCGTAGCATAATGAGAGGCGCCGAAGCGGGCAATCGGTTCGGGAACGGTGAACATCTGGTCTTAGTTGGGGAGGTGGAGAGATGGGAGTGCCGCCAGTGGCGATCGTCGTGCTCGTGCTGATCGGCTTTGGCGCCGTCGGGTTTCAGCGGGGATGGCTGCGGGAGATCACCACGCTCGGCGTCCTGCTGCTTGGCTGGCTCATCCTGGCGGCGCTCGGCTGGGACATCGTCCTGGCGACGAACAAAGCCTACCTGGCGCTCCAGTTCACGCTCGTGGGCGGCTTCGACGCGGTCGACGCGAATGCGCTGCTTCGCCAGCTCCGCGCGCAGCCGCTCATCAACCCCCGGTCGCCCGATCTCTTTCTGGCGTTCCTCTACGTCCTGGCCGCCGCCGGTGGCTACTACGCGGGCCAGCGGCTGGCGCCACCTCGCCGGACCCTCTCCACCCAGGCCCTCGGCGCGCTCGGCGGGGCAGTGAACGGCTATCTGATCACCTACGTGCTGGTCCGCTACGCCTCGCCGGAGGCGCGCCTCTCGGTCTCGTTCAACCTGACGACCGGGACCATCGCCGACACGCTGGGCCAGTATCTCTCGGCCCTGCTGCTGGCAGGGATCATCCTGGCGATCGCGCTGGCGCTCCTCAGCGCGATCCGCGTGCGGGGCGCGTCGGGCCGCCGGGGACACGAAGTCGGAGACCGCAGATAGGCGCCCTCACCCCTTGCCCCTCTCCCACGGGGGGCCGCCCTCACCCCTCTCCCCGGGGGAGAGGGGAAGGGGGTGAGGGCAGCGTTCATCGGCGGTTGCCGTTTGCCCGGGCGCCGATACCATCGGCGTTCGCCAGCCCGTCATCTGGGAAGACACGGCGAGCGCCAGCGCGACCACCGCCACCTGGACGATGAAGACGTCGTGGGTGGCCAGCACCAGCGCGTCGCGAAGGCGCGCCGCCGTCTCGCCGGTCGCCGGCGCGCTGGCCAGCAGCACGGTCACATCCGCGACCGGGCCGCCGTACCAGCTCTCCAGCCGGCCGATGTGGATGGCCCCCAGCAGGCTGATGCCAATGCTGCTCCCGATGTTGCGAAAGAACGTCGAGAGGCTCGTCGCCACGCCGAGCTGGCGCGGATCCACCGAGTTCTGGATCGCCAGCAGGATGGCGGTGTTCGCCGTGCCGCACCCCATCCCCACGAACACCATGGCGATCGCGATGTCCGCGAGGCCGCTGCCGGCGCCGTAGCGGGTGAGCAAGAAGTATCCGATGCCCATCAGCCCGAAGCCGGCCAGGTTCAGCGTGCGATAGCCCAGCGGCCGGATCAGCGGGCCGCACACCGTCGACATGGACGACCAGCCCAGGGTCATCGCCGTCAGCGCGGCGCCGGCGTTCACGACCGCGCCACCGGTGGTCGCCTGGGTCAACAGCGGGACGAACACGCCCGGGGTGAAGGCGAGCCAGCCGAAGGCGAACCCGGCCACCGTGCCGAGAATGAACATGCGCTGCCGGAACAGGTGGAGCGGGATCGTCGGCGCGGGCACCCGGGTCTGGAGCCAGACGAACAGGGCCAGCAGGCCGGCGCTGGCCCCCAGGAGGGCGAAGGCGAGGGGCGACGGCCACCGTCCGTCTGGACCGGTTGCCCGGAGGGCGAAGAGGAGAGCGGCGATGCTGGCCGCCAGCGTCAGCGCGCCCGCGGCGTCGACAGTGACGGGCTGCCGCGGGCGCGGCCGCTCTCGGAGGAGGAGCGAGAGACTGACGATGGGGATCAAGCTGACCGGGAGGTTGACGAAGAACACCCATCGCCAGCCGAGCGTGTCGACGACCAGCGTCCCGAGGCCCGGACCGACCAGCGCCGCGATGGCCCACATGGAGGCGATCACGCCCTGCACCTGTCCGCGTCGCTCGGGCGGGTAGAGATCGCCGATGATGGTGAGGGCGATGGGGAAGATGACCGCGCTGCCGATGCCCTGGATGGCGCGGGCGGCGATGAGCTGGGGCATGGTTTGCGCCAGGCCGCAGAGGGCCGAGGCGACGACGAAGACCACCAGCCCCCCGAGGTAGAGCCGCTTCCGGCCGAAGAGGTCGGCCAGCCGGCCGAAGATGGGCATGGCTACAGTAGAGACGAGCGAGTAGGCGGCGAACACCCAGCTAAAGAGCTCGAGCCCGCCGAGGGCGGCGACGACGGTGGGCATTGCCGTGCCGATGATCGTGTAATCCAGCGCCGCCAGCAGAATGCCCGTGGCCACGGCGGCGGTGACGACCAGGGTGCGGAGTCCCCCGCCCAGTGATGACGACACGCGTCTTCCTCCCTCGCTCCCCTACCCGAGGAATCCCGCCTGAGCGCGCTCTGAGACTACGGGAGATCGTTCTTCATCTCTGCCTGCTGCCTGGTCAGTTGGATCTGAGTCCGAACCACGGCGACCTCCAGCATGGTATCGTTATCTGCCTCATGATAGCACGACACTGGGTTCTTAAGTCGTGGCGATCAAGCCAGGTGGACACTTCGGCACATCTGAAGTACAATACTGATTGTGGTCTGTATTTCAGTGGGGAGGTGGTCGTCTTGCAGCGGATCATCGGCGTCACCGAGCTTCAACGGCACTTCCGCGCGGTGCTCGATGAAGTCGTCTCCGGGCGAGTCCCCTGCATCCTGACCCGAGGCAGCCGTCCAGAAGCGGTCCTGATCCCCTATGAGGATTTCGTCCGCTTTCAGGAGCTCCGGGAGAACGAGACGCTGGCTCGCTTTGATCGTCTGCGAGCCCGGCTGGCTGCGCAGAACGCCCGGTACAGCGAGGACGAGGTGGCCGCGGATGTCGAGGCCGCCCGGACGGAACGCCCCGCATGACACGCGCAGTGGTGGACACCGGCATCCTGGTGCGCGCGCTGATCAAGCCGCTGGGGACGGTCGGGCCGGTGCTCCAGCGCCTGCGAGATGGCGCGTATACCCTCCTTTACTCCGAGACCCTGTTGCAGGAGCTGGTCGACGTCCTCGGCCGACCGCACATCCGGAACAAGTATTACGTCACGGACGAAGACGTCGAGACGCTGCTGTCACTCATCCTGCTACGCGGCGAAGCAGTTGTGCCCGGTCAGCGGATCGAGGCTTGTCGGGACCCCAAGGACAACAAGGTGCTGGAAGTTGCCACGGCCGGTAAGGCGGACGTGATCGTCAGCGGGGACGAGGACCTCCTGGTGCTGAGCCCGTTCAGAGGCATCCCGATTGTCGGCCCGGGGACCTTTCTGGCGATGCTGAGCACGTAGCAGTCAGCAGTCAGCGCCAAACAGCTTCCCTGGATTGAGGATACCTAGCGGGTCGAGCGTGCGCTTGAGCTGCCGCATCACATCCAGCGCGCCGCCATGCTCCTCGCGCATGTAGGCGATCCGCGTCAGCCCGACGCCGTGCTCGCCGGTCACCGTGCCCCCCAGCCGCCGGGCCAGGCGGTGGATCTCGTCGGCGAACAACTGGACGCGGGCCACCTCGTCGGGGTTGGCCACGTCGATGACCGGGGCCGGGTGGAGGTTGCCGGTCGCGATGTGCCCGTAGGTGACGACGGTCAGGTCGTTGCGCCGGGCGGTCTCCTGAATCGTGCGCAGTGCCTCCGGCACCCGGGCCAGCGGCACGCAGATGTCCTCGCCCGCGTAGACCCGCGCGGCGCCCGGCCGCACCTGCCCCGAGGCCGCGCCGACCACGCTCCGGGCCTCCCAGAGCGCGGCCACCCGCTTCGGCTCGGTCGACCACTCCACGCGCGAGGCGAACAGTCCGACCACCTGGGCGATGCGCTCGGCATCGTGAGCGATGCTCGGAGGATTGCCGTCGACCTCGTACAGCAGGATCGCCTCGGCCGACGGCAACCGAATCTGGGGCCGATAGAGGTTGACCGCCTGGATCGCCGACGAGTCGAGGATCTCGATGGCCGAGGGCAGGATGCCGGCCCGCAGGGTGGCGACGACGGACCGCCCGGTCTGCTCCAGCTCGTCGAACAGCGCCATCACCATCCCCTTCGCCGGGGGCACGGGGATGACCTTCAGGCGCAGTTGGGTGATGACCCCCAGCAGCCCCTCGGAGCCGACGAAGAGCCTGGTGAGCTCCAGCCCGGAGGAGGATTGGAGAGCCCGCGAGCCGAGGGACCCGGTGGTGATGACCTCGCCGCTGGCCAGGACGACCTCCAGCCCGAGCACGTAGTCGCCGGTCGAGCCGTACTTAAGCGCGCGCATCCCGCGCGAGTTGTTCGCCACCATCCCGCCGACGGTGCACATCCGGCTGCTGCCTGGATCGGGCGGGAAGATGAGTCCGTGGCGGGCCAGAAAGGCGTTGAGGTCGGCGTGGACGATGCCCGGCTGGACGATGACCTGGAGGTTCTCGGCGTCGAGTTCGACGACCTGGTCGAGGCGGCTCATGTCGAGGACGATCCCGCCGTGAACCGGCAGCGCGCCCCCTGCCTGCCCGGTCGACGCGCCCCGGGCCGTGACCGGCACCCGGTGCTGCGCGGCGACGGCGACCGTCCGAGCGACGTCGGCCGTCGCCGCGGGCAGCACGACGACGTCCGGGCGACGCGGGTTCAGCATCGACTCGAACGAGGCGTCGTACGAGTAGCACAGCAGCTCGGCGGGGTCGGTGAGGACCTGAGCGGGGCTCAGCTCACGCCGCAACCGGGCGGCCACCGCAATCATCACCGCGGCCGTGTCCGTAGGACCAACCACGCTGCCTCCCGATCTCTCGGCTTTGTCATTCCGATATGTCATTCCGATCTGTCATTCCGATCCCCGAAGGAGCGGCTCATTTCCTGTCCGGGTGCAGCAAGTGTTCCCGAATCCACATCCGCACGAGAGTCGTCGGGCCGATCCCCCTTTCGTGAGCCAGCTCCCGCAGGCGCGCTAACGTGCCGCGGTCGAGCCTGATGTTCAGCCCTTCGGACAGATTCCTGGCGAAACGGGCCCTGACGGTCTTGAACTCGTCCTGGTAGTCGGCCATGTCGTGAGTATCAAACCAGTCAGCTTCTTCCTCACGGCTCTTGAACTCAGGAATCCTGCCGTGCGTTTGCTCTTCATTTTCTCTCAAGTGCTTGCACCTCCTCGTTCATGGGCGTAGATCGCCCGCTCTCTTCGGCTGGCCGGCCTGGCAGTTACCGGATACTACACCCCTTCTTCTGGCTCGGGATCCAGGACGACCATCAGCATCCTTCGGGCTTGAGTTGGCCCGAAGACGAGCGAGCGGCCGTATCTGCCGACCTGAACGACTGGGTCGCCGTGGCAGACCTCCTCCACTTCCTCTGGGATCACTGCGTGGTGGGCAATTATGGGCTACGTTCCAGGGATCCCAGATGAGGCGACGAACCACAAGCATGGACGAATTGTACCACAATGCGACATTCCTGCCTCATTCGCGGCGAAAGCTCGCGGCGAAAGCTCGCGGCGAAAGCGAAGGGAGGCAACGACTTGCACACAGACACTCGGACGACCTCTGCTTTGCCAGACCAAGTGCCGCGAGGGCTTTGCCGTGGTCCGGACGCTCATCCAGGAGGATCAACCATGGGGTGAAAACCGTGACTGCTCACGGGGCGATGAGAGAGACTGCGCTCGGGCGGGGTCAGGTCATGCACTCCGCCCCGCAGGTCTGCTGTTCAGCGGCCGGCCGCCCGGGCAACTCTTCCCCCTTGCGGAAGATCTCGGCCAGGGCGCGGAGGGAGATCTCCGCGCGATCGCGGAAGGCCTGATCGGTGAGACGCTGAGACGGGAAGTGCTTGGAGTGCTCCTCGAGAGCGATGGCCCGGTGGTACAGGTCGGGGTGGTTCTCGTACAGCCAGCGCCAGCGTTCCACGGAGTTGAACGGGCAGAAGCAGCAGGCGCTCCGCGGTGGGATTGGCAGCCCCGCATCCTGGATCAGCGCCTCGCAGTCGGCGCGGGTCATACGTCGGTCAACCAGTGGGAACAGGTTAGTGACGTAGTCGACTCGGCTACTCTTCATTCGCTCGATCTCGTCCCAGGCGATGGCCAGGTACTGGTTCATGTGCCCGCCCAGGGATCGGTAGTGGCGGAGGATGGGTGTCACCTTGAAGTCGCGGGTGGACCAGCGCCAGATCGCCGACGGAAAGACCCGTCGCTCCCACGCGGTTTCGTAGAGCGTTCGACCGCGTTTGGACACGACCGTGAACGGGACCCCGCGGCTGCGCAAGTAGTCCCTCGCGATCTCCAGGTACGCGTAGGTTTCCGGGAGTTCACCCCCGGTGTCAGCGAACACCGCGCCGTCGAGTGGAAGCCGCTCCCGCAGAAGCAGAATCATCAGGGCAACGCTGTTCACGCCACCGCCGAAGCTCAAGATGTGGTGGACCGCCAGGCCGTGCCCTTCGCCACTCATCGTCGCCTCCCCCGAAGTATTGCAGGAGGAACAGCCGATTTTCTCCTGCAATTCTACGCCATTCGTCACGCCAGTGCACTGGACGGGCCACAACCCCCCCCCCC
>JACPQP010000292.1 GCA_016190465.1 Chloroflexota bacterium | reverse complement strand
TGGAGACCGTGCGCGTACCACCATGGTTCACCCCTCCGGTCGCGTTGCCGCGACCAACCCCGAGTCGTGCCGGAACGAGCGCTAAGGCACCCTGCTGCCGGCTCGGCTGCAATATCTATGCCAGCAGTGCCGCCTGCCGGTGGCTGGCCGGCCCTGTCCACGACTCTGTGGTGTGCGCCGCCGGCCAGGGGTCCCCGACTCTGAGTGTCATCGCTTCGCCCATCTCCCTATGCACATGCCGGTGATGGATGGCCTCGCGCTGGCCACCGAGATCCGTCGTCTCCGCCACGTCCGGTCCCTGCCGCTGGTGATGCTCACCTCGCCGGGGTGGCACGAGGCCGATCCGCGGTTGAGCGAGTTCGCTGCGTTTCTCACCAAGCCTGTCAAAGCCTCCCAGTTGTACAACACCCTGGCTGATCGCCCGAAGAACTCCGGCCACCGGTTCCCCACCGGCTGCGGGACGGTACGTGGTCGCCCGCCGCCTTCCCCGGCCAGAGACTACCAGTTCCCCTCGTAGATGCGGCGGATGATTGCCTCGATCTCGGGCTCTTCGATGGAGAGGTCGCGCAGGCGATATCGCGACGCGACCGTGGCGATGAGGTCGGCGGCGGTGGTGTCGTCGCGGCTGAAGCGGAGCCAGCGCCGCGGGCCGTCGGCCCGGACCTCTCGCGCGTATAGCACGGCGAGGGGTGCGGAGTCCTCGACTTCGCCCTCGGCAAGATCGACCACGAGCGTGCGCTCGGTGCCGAAGCGACCGCGAATCTTCTCCAGGCCGCCATCGTACAGCAGCTTGCCGTGATCGATGATGAGCAGGCGCGAGCACAACTGCTCGATGTCGATCATATCGTGCGTGGTCAGCAAGATCGTGACTCCCCGCTCGCGGTTGATGCGACGCAGGAAATCGCGGATGCGATGCTTGGCGACGACGTCCAGACCGATGGTCGGCTCGTCGAGGTAGACGATCTCGGGATCGTGGAGCAGCGCCGCGGCGAGGTCGCCGCGCATCCGCTGGCCAAGCGAGAGCTGGCGCACGGGCGTGTTCAGGAACGGATCCAGGTCGAGCAGCGCCCGGAACTGGTCCAGGTTCTCGCGGAACCGGCTTTCCGGGACGCGGTAGATGTACCGCAGCAGATCCAACGACTCGACGAGGGGGAGGTCCCACCAGAGCTGCGTTCGCTGCCCGAACACCACGCCGATGCGGCGCGCCACGTCTGTTCGCCGCCGGTGGGGGACCATCCCGAAGACCTCCACCCGTCCAGCGCTGGGGACGAGGATGCCCGTGAGCATCTTGATGGTGGTGGACTTGCCGGCGCCGTTCGGGCCGATGCAGCCGACCATCTCACCAGCCTCGATCGCGAACGTGATGCCGCCGACCGCGCGAACCTCCCGGTACTCCCGGCTCACCAGGTTGCGAAATGCGCCGAAGAACCCCTGGTGGTGGCGGGCGACACGAAACGTCTTCTCGAGCTCGTCGACCTCGATCAGTGGCACCGGCTCATCTCCCGGCTGCATTCGCTTCCTCCTGCGCCCATCGGGCCGGACCCACGAAGGGTCCAGATAGACCCTTCGTGCCCCTGGCCCGCCGTTCCTGAGTGGATCCGACGTGGAGAGGGGGAACCGGCTCCCCCCTTCCCGCGTCGGGAAACATGAGGAACGGCGGGCAGGGGGGTTAGGTCGGCCCCCTACCCCCCCTATGAGCCCGTACCCTGATAGTGCCGCACGCCTACGGACCAAACGGTCCAGGCCAGAAACCCGAAGGCCGCCGCGGCGACCGGTGAGAGGAATCCCACCCAGGCGGGCAGACCGAGCGGGTCGGCACGGTCAAGGACGTACAGCGCCGGATAGTAGCTGACGAAGGCCAGCGGCACGACAAAGGTGGCGAGGCGGCGCAGCCAGGCGTGGTAGATGTCCAGTGGATAGCTGATCATCGCGGTCCCGCCATTGGTGAGGACGTTCACCGCCTCGTTGGCCTGGACCGTCCAGAAGCACGAGGTCGCACAGATGACGATTAGTGAGAAGAAGATGGCCGTCCCGCTGACCACGGTCAGCGCGAGGACTACCAGCCTCTCCGGCGACCAGTGGACGGCCAGGGAGTGCTGAGCGTAGACCAGGATCGCGGCGCCCTGCGCAACCTTGCCGATCTTGCGGAGGGCCAGCTCGGAGGCGAGGACCTGAAAAAAGGCGCCCAGCGGCCTGGTGAGAACCCGATCGAACGTGCCCTGCACGATCTGTCGGGGAAAGACGTCGAACCCGGCCGCGAACATCTCCGCCATCGCGAACGAGATGGCCGAGAGGCCGTACAGCACAGCTACCTCGCCGAGCGACCAGCCCGCGAGGTGGGGGATCCGGCCGAAGATCACCACGACGACCAGGAATTCGGCCAGCGTGACAAGCACGCTTGCCAGAACGAGCGTCGCGAATGAGAGCCGGTACTGCATCTGGCCGCGCCCCCGAGCGCCGACGAGCCGGGCGTAAAGGGCGGCGTGCCGTATCATCCCCCCTGCACCACCACGCGCCGCGTCGCTGCCATCACCAGGAGCTGCGTCGCCCCCAGCATCACCCCCGCCCACAGCGCCTGCTGACCGAGCGCCAGCAGCAAGCCGGCGCCGGTCACCCGCTCGAGAAAGACGTCGGCGGGGATCTGCAGGATGCCGGCGAAGGGCAGGGCTTCGACCACTCTCCGCACCGTATCCGGGAAGTACGGGAGGGGAACCAGGAGCCCGCACAACAGGGTTGAAAGGATACTCGCTAGCCCACCTATCCCCCGCGCATCAGTCGTCCAGAAGGCCGTGAGGTTCAGCGTGAACCGCCAGGCGAAGCTGATCGCGACCGCCAGCGTCAGACTGAGCGCCAGGGCGGCCCAGGTGACGGGTGAGGTCGGCCAGCGCAGGCCGAACATCACTTCCCCGATGAGCAGAATCGGGCAGCAGCGGAACAGCAGATGGTAGAGCGCGCGGCCGTAGTCGCGGGCCAGCCAGAACCCCAGATAGGAGAATGGCTTGGCGAGGTCGGAGACGACATCGCCGGTGCGGATCGTCTCCTCGACGTCCCACCAGCCCCAGAGAAACACAACCATGATCAGCGCCTGCGTGACCCAGGTGAACGTGACCGCCGCCGACACGTCGTAGCCGCCGATGCTGCGCTCGGTCTGATAGAGCGCGATGAAGACCGACCCGCGCAGGTAGCCGAAGCAGGCGTTGGTGAACAGGCCGGCCAGGTTCGCGGTGCGGTAGGCGAGCTGGCGCTGAAACGCGCGCTTGCCAATCTCCCAGTACAGACGCGTGGACAACCGGCGTCTCAGAACACGATGATTCCGCGCGCGACCTCGCCGGCCGCCAGCGCGCGGAACGCCTCGTTGACCTCGTCGATGGCGTAGCGATGCGTGATCAGCTCGTCCAGCTTCAGCTTGCCGGCGAGGTAGAGGTCGACCAGCCGCGGGAAGTCGACGTAGGTGCGCGCCGAGCCGTAGGCGGAGCCGACCAGCCGCCGCTCGCTCCCGGCGATCCCGTTCGCGTCGATGGTCAGCACCGCGCCGGTCGCCGGCACGCCGATCACCACGCACGTTCCGCCCGGCGCCAGGGAGTTCCACGCCTGCTGCATCGCCCGCACGTCGCCCACGGCGACGAAGGTGTAGTCGGCGCCGCGCCCGGTGATGTCGCGGACCGCGGCGACGGGGTCATCGCGGGTGGCGTTGATGCGGTGGGTCGTCCCGAACCGGCGGGCGTACTCCAGCTTGGAGTCGTGGACGTCCACGGCGATGAGCGGCGTGGCGCCGACGATCGTCCCGCCCTGGATCGCGTTCAGCCCGATGCCGCCGGCGCCCCAGACCGCCATACTCGCCCCGGCCGGCACCCGGGCGGTGTTCAGCACCGCGCAGGTGCCGGTCGTCACCGAGCACCCGATGAGGGCAGCCTTGTCCAGCGGAACGTCCGGGCGAATCGGGATCGCGCAGCATTCGGGGACGACGGAGTAGGACGCGAAGCTCGCCACGGTGCCGTAGTGGTAGACGGGCTGCCCGCGCAGCGACATCCGGGTCGTCCCGTCGTACATCCGGTTCCGCGGCGGCTTCCGCTGGCAGAGGACCGGACGCCCCGTGACGCAGTAGTGGCACCGGCCGCAGGTCGGCGACCAGGAGAGGATGACGTGGTCGCCCGCCCGCAAGGTCGACACGCCCGGGCCCACCGCCTCGACCACACCCGCGCCCTCGTCTCCCAACACCATCGGCAGCAGAACGCCCTGCCACGAGCCGTCGGCGGCGTGCAGACAGCTATGACAGACTCCGCTGGCGACCATCCGCACCAGCACCTCACCCTCGCAGGGCTCGGCCAGCTCCACCTCTTCGACGACCAGCGGCTTCCCCTGCTCAAACAGCACCGGCGCTTTCATCGTTGTCTTTCCCTCCTTTGCAGGTAAGGTAACACGAAGTTCTTGTTGTCTTGGGGGACACCCCCACCCCCCCGCCAGGACGGGCTCCGCCCTTCCTGGACCTTCCCGAGACGGCGATCAGGGCGTTCTTGATGGTTTTGGAGGACACCCCCAAACCCCGCCGGGACGGGCTCCGCCCTTCCTGGACCTCCCCAAACGGGCTCCG
This sequence comes from Chloroflexota bacterium, assembly GCA_016190465.1. Lineage (GTDB taxonomy): Bacteria > Chloroflexota > UBA6077 > FW602-bin22 > JACPQP01 > JACPQP01. Next base: position 12 of record JACPQP010000292.1, on the reverse strand, counting down.
CCCTTCCTGGAC
>JACPQP010000059.1 GCA_016190465.1 Chloroflexota bacterium | reverse complement strand
CCTGCGCAGCCACGCCCGCGAGTCGGTGGCCCGGTACCACTGGGGATCGATCGCCGAGTCGATCATCGCGCTCTACCACCAACTGGGCGCGGTCGCCCAGCCCCAACAGGTGTGTCTTTGTCCGCATTAGAGAATCCCTTGACGCGCGCGAGGTTGACTCACGTGGACGAGTCCAGCCGCCCACGGATGGTCGACGTGGGGGCGAAGCCGGAGACGCGCCGATCTTCGACCGCCCGGGGCCAGGTGCGGCTGCGCCCCGCGACCCTGGCGGCGATCACCGGCGGCCAGATCGCCAAAGGGGACGTTCTGGCCGTTGCCCAGGTCGCGGCGATCATGGCGGCCAAACGCACCTGGGAGATCATCCCACTGTGTCACCCCCTGCTCCTCTCCGGGGTCGACGTCCGTCTCGAGCCCGACGCCGAGACCAGTTGCATCCGAATCGAGGTGACCGTCCGCACCGTCGGCCAGACCGGCGTCGAGATGGAGGCGCTCACCGCGGTGAGCGCCGCGGCGCTCACCATCTACGACATGTGCAAGGCCATCGACCCGGCGATGCGGATCGAGCACATTCGCCTCACCCGCAAGAGCGGCGGCAAGAGCGGTGAAGTCGTCCTCGAAGAATGATCTCATCCCATGTCCCCCCGTCGCCGATACGCCCCGTCGCCCGCCGTTCCTCAGCTAGGCCCCGTCGGGGGCCGGGAGGTGAGGTGCTCGCCGCCCTGGCGCTGCTGGCCAGCGTGTTGGTCGCCTGCTGGCCCCTGTTGGTCGACGGTCGCGTTCTCGTCTCGCTGGACGCCTTCGCCTACTTCTACCCCAACTACCAGTACGCCGCGGCGCAGTTGCGGTCCGGCGTGTTGCCCCTGTGGAATCCCTACCTCTTCGCCGGTGCACCGTTTCTCGCCAACCCGCAGACCGGGGTCTTCTATCCGCCGAATCTCCTGTTCCTCGCGCTCCCTGCTCCCCACGCCTACGCGTGGTCGGTGGCGCTCCACATGGTCATCGCCGGCGTGGCGATGCGGTTGTGCGCCCGGCGGGCGCTCAGGATGACACGCGGCGGCGCGCTCGTCGCCGCGCTGACGTGGATGCTGTCGGGGTATCTCCTCTCCACCACCGTTCACCTCAACCAGTTGCAGGCCCTGGCCTGGCTGCCGCTGCTGGTGATGGCCAGCGACAGGATCGCACGGGGCGCATCGCGCCGCCAGATCGCCTTCGCCGCGCTGATCGTGGCGCTCATCGCCTTCGCCGGCCACAGCCAGACGCTCTACATCGCCGGCGCGACGGCGGCGGTCTGGGGCGGCGCGGTGGCATTGCATCTGGCCTGGCGCGAGCGCACGGCAGGATGGCCCAGCGCCCTTGGCAGCGCCTCGCGGCGCTTGATCGGGCTGGCCGGCGCGCTGGGGCTCGGGGTGGCGCTGGCGGCGGTGCAACTGTCGCCGACGCTGGAGCTGGCCGGGCAGTCGATGCGAGCGGGAGGGCTGAGCTACGCCGACGCGGTGGCCTTCTCTTTGCCACCCTGGCACCTGTTCCGGAGTCTCCTGCCGAGCTTTCGAGACGACGCCATCTCGACCGAGTGGGTCGGCTACGTCGGGTTCGTCGGGCTGGGGCTGGCCGGATTGGGGCTTGGCACGTCGCCACGCGGGCGCGCGCTCGGGCTGGCGGCGTTGGCCGCCGGAGCGTTTCTCCTGGCGTTCGGCCAGTTCAGCCCGCTCTATGGCCCGGCGTTCGCGGTCGTGCCCGGGCTCCAGTTGTTCCGCGTCCCCGCCCGCTGGCTGGCCATCGCGACGTTCGCCTTGGCCGCGCTCGCCGGGCTAGGGTTCGATTGCCTCTCTCCGTCGCCCTTTCGCGTCTTTCGCTCATTTCGCGCCTTTCGTGGTCCAAACCCTCCCCCGTCACCGCTGGAGGCGCTGGGGCCAGGCATCGCGGTCGTGGCGCTGATCGGGGTGTTGTTCATCGCGGCCGCGCGACGCTACCCGGGCTTCGCCACCTTCGCCAACGTCGTCGGTGACCCACCGCTGCTGGCGCAGTGGTCAGCGATGGGGTTCGTCGTCGTGGCCGGCCTGACCTGCCAGCTTCTCTGGCCCCGGACGGTGGCTCGCCTCGCGATCGCCGTGGCGCTAGTAGGAGAGCTCCTGCTGGCCGGGCGGACCGGCGGCCTGCTCACCCTGAGCCTGGCCGAGGCCGCCACCGCTCTTCGCCCCCCGGAGGCGTTCTTTCGGGCCGACCCGGGGCTCTACCGCATCCTGGCGCTCAGCCAGCAGCGGTTTGACCCGGGCGATCTGGAGCTCATCCGGGCAGGGCTGGCGGGTCTTCCGCCGGCCGAGGTCACTGGCTACATCAACGCGACCAAGCACCAGCAGACGTTGACGCCCAACCTCCCACTGGCCTGGGGGATCGCCTCGCTGGACGGCTACGACGGGGGCGTGCTGCCGACCGAGCGGTTTGTCCGCCTGAAGGAGCTGTTCCCGCTGGACAGCCAGAACCTCGTCGACGGCCGACTCAACATCCAGGTGACGGTCGCCCCGCCGGCAGGGCTCCTCGGCTGGCTGAACGTGCGCTACCTGCTCATGGACCGCTCGCGCGACGTCTGGGTCGACGGCGTCTACTACGATCTGGCCGTGGAGCAGCCCCTGGCGCCCGGCGGCCGACTTCAACTGACCGATCTCCCCCGCCAGCGCACCGAGGCCATTGGGATCATCATCCGCCAGGAGGGACACCCCCTCTCCCCTGACCCCTTCTCCACCAGAGGGGAGGGATGGCGGCTGCGGGGCACAGTGCAAGCAGTCGACGGCACGATAATGCGCTGGCAGCTTGATCCGGCCTCCGGCGACGGGGCGTCCGGGACCGACTTCGCCCCGTCGGCCCATCGCCCTGTCGCCCTGTCGCCAGCGGGCACCCCGCAGCGGTTGCTCTTTCGGCTGCCGTTGGACGAGGCGATGTTTCCGTCGGCGATCGAGCTGCGGAACGAGGGTGAGGGAATCGTCACGGTCGCCGGGTTGACGTTGATCGGGCGAGCGGGAGTCAGTCGGCCGGTGCCGGTCGAGCCGGCGCTGCGGCTGCGCTACCTGGGTGACGTGAAGATCTACGAGAACCTGCGCTGGCAGCCACGGCTGTACGTGGTGTATGGACTGCGGCCGGTGGACGACCGGGCCGAGGCCGAGCTGGCGGAGCTGCGATCGCCGGCGTTTCAGCCGGAAGCCGAGGTGGTGATGCCTGCGGCCGAGGCCCACCGGTTGGGGGTGTCGGGCGTCGGGTGTCAGGTATTGGGTGTCAGGTGTCAGGTGCCAGGTGCCAGGTGCTCCGACTGCTGGCCCCACGAGACCCGGCACCAGACACCCGACACCCAATACCCGATTCCCGACAGCCGACCCCTAGCCCCCGACCCCCAGATCGTGGAGTATCGGGCAGGCCGGGTTCGCGCCCGGGTCACGCTGCCCCGGCCCGGGCTGCTCGTCTTCGGCGAGTCGTGGGATCCGGGCTGGCGGGCCCGAGTTGATGGGCAGCCAGCGCCCATCGGTCGGGTGAACCTGATCTACCAGGCCGTCTGGCTCGGCGCCGGCCCGCACGACGTCGTGTTCGAATATCGACCGACCTCGCTGCTGATCGGCGCCGGGCTGAGCCTCCTGGCACTCGTCGTCATCGGCGTCCTCGTGTGTGCTCGAATGGTCATTCGATCCTGACCCCGCCGGAGCGCCCTATGGTTGAATCCGGATCTGCTTGGCTTTCGCCTCCTCCGCCTTGGGGAGAGTGAGGATCAGCACGCCCTGCTCGTAGCGGGCGTTCGCCTTGTTGGCGTCGACCGGTGTCGGCAGAGTGATCGACCGCTGGGTCTTCCCAAGGCGGCGCTCGCGGAGCAACCAGGTCTGGCCCGGCCGCTCAGCCTCGGCCTTGCTCTCGGCCTGAATCGTCAGCGTGTTGCCGTGCAGGTTGATCTGGACGTCGTCGGGGGTGAGCCCCGGCAACGAGGCCTTGACGACATACTCGTTCGCGGTTTCCGCCAGGTCCAGCGGCAGCGCGTGGGCGACGCCCGGCAGGGGCGGGAGCAGAGCGCCGATCGGACGGACGAAACTCTGCTGGAGAAGCTGGTCCATCGCCTCGCGAACCGTCATCATCTCGCGGAACGGGTCCCATCGTTCGCTGGCCATCGTCGTTACGCCTCCCGGTGCGTGATCAGGATCGGATTCGCTCAACACCATGCCTCAATACCATGCCTCAATAAGGGTAACATGCCGCGCTAAGAACCGGGTAGGAATTGGCTAATGATCCGGCAAGAGGGCAAGAGCGGAAGTGTGGACGCTGGCGCACCGGCGTTGTATGATAGCCATCGGTAGGCGCTCGGACAGCCGGGTGTCGGGGGTCCGGGAGGCGGAGCCCCCACCCTCGATACCTGGGGCCCGACGCCTGGCACCCGTCACCCGACGCCCGATCCCCACGAGGAGGTCCACGATGGAATACCGGCGGCTTGGGCGAACGGCCCACCTGAGCAGCGTGGTGACCTTTGGCGCGGCGGCGCTCTCCCGGGTCGAGCAAGCTACCGCGGACGCCGCGCTCGAGTTCGCGCTCGACCACGGCGTGAACCACATCGACGTGGCACCTTCGTACGGCGATGCTGAGCTGCGGATCGGCCCGTGGATGCCACGCATCCGCGATCGGGTGTTTCTCGGCTGCAAGACGGCGAAGCGCACGAAGGAGGAGGCCGCGGCCGAGCTTCGCCGTTCTCTCGAGCGGCTGCGCGTCGACCGCTTCGACCTCTACCAGTTGCACGCGGTCGGCACGCTCGACGACCTGGACGCCTGCACCGGCCCGGGCGGGGCGCTCGAAGCGATCGTCGAGGCGCGCGCGGAGGGGCTGCTGCGGTGGATCGGGATCACTGGGCACGGGCACCGCGCTCCCGCGACGCACCTCGAGGCGCTGCGCCGCTTCGACTTCGACACCGTCATGTTTCCGCTCAACTTCATCCTGTGGTCGATGGAGCAGTTCCGCGCCGACGCCGAGCGTCTCCTGGTGGAAGCCCGGGCGCGCGACGTCGGCGTCCACATCTTGAAGACGGTGGCAAGTGGGCCCTGGGGCGAGCGGCCACGGACGCATACCACCTGGTACGTGCCATTCGCGGAGCCGGAGAAGGTGCAGAATGCGGT
>JACPQP010000290.1 GCA_016190465.1 Chloroflexota bacterium | reverse complement strand
TTCCTGAGTGGATCCGCGGCGGAGCGGGGGGACCGGACTCCCCCTTCCCGCGACGGGAAGGGGGCAGGGGGGTTAGGTCGGTCCCCTTCCCGCGTCGCGACGGGGCCAGGGGAGTCGGGTCGGCCCCCTGGCCCGCCGTTCCTGAGTGGATCCGCGGCGGAGCGGGGGGACCGGACTCCCCCTTCCCGCGACGGGAAGGGGGCAGGGGGGTTAGGTCGGTCCCCTTCCCGCGACGGGAAGAGGGCAGGGGGGTTAGGTCGGTCCCCTTCCCGCGACGGGAAGGGGGCAGGGGGGTTAGGTCGGTCCCCTTCCCGCGTCGCGACGGGGCCAGGGGAGTCGGGTCGGCCCCCTGGCCGCCGTCCCTGAAGCGGTTCGACGTCGAGAGGAGGAAGAGTTCGGGGCGACACGGCGACCGGATGATCGGCCGGCCGAACGGCGGCCCGGATCTGGGCACATCGCTCGTAGAACGCCGGCTGACGACGCCAGTCAATCTCGCGGGCCTCCGGGTTGTCGACGACGGTCGGGTGCACCTGTGGCAGCGGGCCGAGGACGAGGATGCGATCGCCGAGGTACACCGCCTCCGCGACGTCGTGGGTCACGAGGATGCGCGTGAGAGCGCGCGCCGCGCTGATGTCGCGGAGCTGGTCCTGGAGCTCCTCACGAGTGAACGCGTCGAGGGAGGCGAACGGCTCGTCCATCAGCAGGAGATCGGGCGCGGTGGCGAGCGCGCGGGCGATGGCGACGCGCTGCCGCTGGCCTCCGGAAAGCTCGGCCGGATATCTCTCGGCCAGGCCGGCCAGTCCCAGCCGCTCGAGCCACTTTTCCGCGACCGCGCGGGCCTGCCTCCCCGGCACGCCGCGGATCCGCAGACCCAGCGCCGCGTTCTCCCAGGTGCGCGCCCAGGGGAGGAGCCCGTAGTCCTGGAGAATGAGGCCGGTCGATGGGCGCGGTCCGTGCACGGACTGACCCTCCACCAGCAGTCTGCCACGCGCCGGTCGCCGCAGACCGGCAATCAAGGCGAGGAGCGTCGTCTTGCCGCAGCCCGAAGGCCCGACGATCGCCCAGGTCTCACCCGGGGCGACGCGCCAGGAGAGCCCGGCGAAGAGCCCGGACGGCTCGCCGTAGCCGAAGTGGAGGTCGTCGACCAGGATCACGTCGTGGTCACCGCTTCGGGAGGAGGCTCGGGTTGACGATCCGCTCGTAGGGCAGGGCGCGGCCGATCATCCCCTTGGCCAGCGCCCACTCGTTCACCGCCGCGACGTCCGCTTTCGAAGGTACCGATGCCTGGGGGTACTGTGGCACGGCGAACGTTGTCGCGACCTGCGGCGGCACTTTCGCCCGGTCGACGAGCAGGTCGCGGTACTTCTCCGGCGCGGCGTTGATCGAGACAACCGCCTTCTCGTAGGCGGTGAGGAAGCGTCGAATCGCCTCCGGTCGCTGCTCCACCACCCCGGCCCGGAAGCTCAGCACGCTCTGCCCGATGCCGGTCTGGCTGTCGTCGAGGATCACGCGCGCCCCCTGCTGAACCGTCAGCGAGGCGAGTGGCTCGGGGAGTGTCCCGGCGGCGATCTGCCCCTTGGCCAGCATCTCGGCCCGGACCGGTATCTTCGATACCTCGGTCTTCTTCACGTCATTCGGGGAGAGGCCGGCCGTTTGCAGCAGGCGATCGGTCGCATACTCGATCACCGTGTTGCCGGAGACGGCAACCTCTTTCCCTTTGAGATCCTGCGGGGTCCGGATCTCGCTATTCGGCGCGGCCAGGAGCACCATCATCGCCCTGGACGGGGAGCCCTGATAGGTGAGCCGGACGACCTGCACCGCCTCGCTCTCTCGGTTCAAGAGGGCAACGGACACGAGGTCGTTGAGCTGGCCGTCGATCTGGCCGGCCTGGAGCGCGGCGTCGCGCTCGATGGCGCTGAGAAACAGCACGAGCTCGACCTCGAGCTGCTGTTCCTGGTAGTAGCCCTCCGCCTCGGCGACATGCATCGGCAGCACGTCGACGATCGGCAGGATGCCTACCTTGAGCTTGAGCGGCTGCTTCGGGGCAAGGAAGTCGCAGGCGCCTGCTGGCACCACGAGCAGGAGGATGAGAAACACCAGGGTGGCTCGGCGCATTTCTGTCCCCACGCCACGCGGGACTGGTAATCCGCGCCTCCCGCGCGTGGCAAAAAAGAAACCGGCGCGTCGGTCTATTCTTACGCCGGTGAGTATAGCGGTGGGCAGAAGGGTTGTCAACTGGGAAGACTTGCTTGCGAGAGCTGCTCGGTCGCCCGTTGGGTACGCCCTCACCCCCAACCCCTCTCCCGCGGGGAGAGGGGCGTTCGCTCGAACCTCGCTCCATCAGCAGAGAGGGGCGCACGGGCGTGCGCCCCTGCACGGTGGGATGTCTCGTCAGCCGGACCCGATTGTCTGGCCAACTCCCACACGCTGTGGGAGTTGGCCAGCTCACCAGATAGCCCTACTTGCGCGTCTTCCAGTACTCGTCGAGGAGCTTCTGGATCGCGGGGTTGGCCTCCTCCAGAGCCTCCTTCGCCTGCTTCTTCTGGCTGCGCATCTGGTCCTGGAGGGTCACTACGGGGTTGTTGGCTCCGCCGTAGGCGTCGATCGGCAGGCCGGCCCCGGCGATGATCGGAGTGGCGCCCTGCTTCATGCCGTTGACGTAGGCGGCGGCGTTGGTGAAGTTGTAGTTCTTGGTGGCGATGGGCGCCCAGATCTTGTCGATGTTGTCCGGCGTGCCGCACATGCGCCCGCCCTCGGCGATGATCTTCTGGCCCTCGTCGCTCAGGATGAACTTCATCACCTCCCAGGACTCGTCCCGGATCTTGCTCTGCTTGGAGATGGTGTGACCGTGGATGTGGGCGAAGTTCTGGTTGTAGCCGCTGGTGCCAAGGGGAGGCTCGACGACCTCGAAATTGATGCCTCCCTGCTTGGCCGCCTTCGGGCCCCACAGTTGCGGTAGGTGCCAGGGGCCGTCGAGCACCATACCGACGCGCCCGCTGCCCACGCTCACGCCGCCTCCCTGGATGACCGATGGGCTGGGCGACAACCCGTTGGCGATGGCATCGTACAGGGCGAACTGGAAGGCGTCGACGATGTCGGGGTGCGTCCACTGGGCCTTGGTCGGCTCGACCGGCCGGTCCCATTCCATCGCGCCGTTCATCCGCATGAACACGGTTGCCCGGCCGTACACCGTCGTCATCCAACTGTAGTACTTGACCCCACCATCCTCGTGGGCGATTCCCTGGACCGCCTTCTTGAAGTCCTCCCACTTCCACCCGTTTTTCGGGTGGGGGATGCCTCGCTTGGTGAAGAGGTCCTTGTTGAAGTAGATCACCAGCGATCCGACGTCGGTCGGAGACATAATCGTCTCGCCGTGCCAGGTGGTGTTGTTCTTGTAGTTCGGGTTGTCCGGCCAGCCCTTGCCCAGGTTATCCCGCTTGATGAGGTCGTCCAGCGGCGACAGCACCTTCGCCTCGATGAACGGTTGGAACTTCCAGCCCTGGAAGTAGATTACGTCGGCCGCGCTATTGCCGGCGAAGTTGGTCTGGACCTTCTCGTAGTACTGCCCGGGATACTGCTCGACCGCGACACTGATCTTCGGATTCGCCTTGCCGATCGCGGCCGCCATATTGTCGTAGACCGTCTTGTCCTGGATGTCGGCCCACGCCACCAGCCGGAGGCTAACCGCGCCCGCGGCCGGCTTGGGTTGCACGGCCGGGGCCGGCGTCGGCGCGGCCGGCTTGGGCGCCGGGGCCGCCGTTGGTGCGGCGGCCGGCTTTGGCGCCGGGGCCGGCGTCGGCGTCGGCGCCTGCCCGCACGCGGCGAGCAACGCACCCACACCCGTCGTCGCCGCCAGGCCCAGGAGTCGTCTGCGATTCAATCGGTCTGACATACTTTTCCCTCCAATCCGTTTTCTTCACCCGCACTGCCACTAACTCGAAGGAGCCGCCTGAGTCCGCCAGTATTCTCTGCCTCCACCCTCCTGAATTCTCCTGGGCCCGGACCTCTCCCCCTGCCCCTCCCCGCATCGGGGAGGGGTGTGGCTCCTCCCCCTTCCCGTGTCGGGCCATGAGGACAAGGGCGCGGGAGTTCGGTGCTGCTGTCGGACTAACGCCCGGCCAGGCCAGTGA
>JACPQP010000289.1 GCA_016190465.1 Chloroflexota bacterium | reverse complement strand
CCAGGTCGTCACCCATCCTGATCCCTCCATTCTGACCCGACCACTCCTATCGTACTAACAGTCTATCACACAATCTGGCGACCGGTCTAACGTTCACGATCACACGGACGAGGACAGTTATCCGCGGATTCCGATGGCTCCAAGCCCGTACCGCTGCTCCGCCTCGTCTGCGATGGCGCTGGCGATCGCCAGGGAGGAGGTCGCTGCGGGGGATGGCGCGTTGCGAACGTGCATCACGTTTCCCCCGCCAGGGCGGTCCAACCCATCGCCGTGGATCACGAAGTCGTCCACGAGGGAGCCGTCCGAGTTGAGCGCCTGGGCCCGGACCCCCGAGGGTCCGTCGACCAGGTCGTCCAGGCGCAGCTCCGGCACGTAGCGCTGCAAGGCTTTCAGGAACGCGCGCTTATTGAAGTCGCGGTACATCTCGGCCAGGCCGGTCCAGAGAAATCTCCCGGCCAGCAACTGGAAGCCACGGTAGCCCAGCGTGTCGGCCAGATCGCCCGGGTTGACGTCGAGCCGGCGGTACCCCTCGCGGGCGAAGGCGAGCACCGCGTTGGGCCCAAGCCAGACCGTCCCGTCCAGCCGCCTAGTGAAATGGACACCCAGGAACGGGAAGGCCGGATCGGGGACCGGATAGATCAACGCGCGGCAGAGGTGGACGCGATCCGACCGCAGCGCGTAGTAGTCGCCGCGGAACGGCACGATGCGCGGGTCGCGCGGCGCGTTGGTCAGCGCGGCGAGGCGGTCCGAGTGCAGCCCGGCGCAAGTGATGAGGAACCGCGCCAGGACATCGCCCTGGCCGGTGTGGAGCACGACACGCTGTCCGGTCCGGGTGATGCCCCGGACGGTGTGGCTGGTCCGAATCTCTCCGCCGCTGGCGCGCACATCCGCCGCATAGGCGTGGGCCACGCGCGTGAAGTCGATGATGCCGGTCCGCGGTGAGTAGAGCGCGCGAATCCCGGCGCAGTGCGGCTCGATCTCGCGAAGCCGCTCGGGGGCGATCACCTCCAAACCCGGAACGCCGTTGGCGCTGCCTCGGCGGTGAAGCTCCTCCAGCCGTGGCAGTTCGGACTCATCAGTCGCGACGATCACCTTGCCGCAGAGCACATAGGGGATGTCACGCTCCTCGCAGTAGCGGATGAGCGCCTGACCTCCCGCCACGCAGGCGCGGGCCTTGAGGGATCCCGGGGCATAGTAGATGCCCGTGTGGATCACGCCGCTGTTGTGGCCGGACTGGTGTGCGGCGATCTCTGGCTCTTTCTCGAGAACGACCAGGCGTCGATCTGGCCATCGGGAGAGGACCTCGCGGGCGACCGCCAGGCCGATCAGCCCGGCGCCGACGATGGCGATGTCGAACTCGTGCTCACTCACTATCGTGGCTCCCACAATCTGTTTACCCCGAGCCCATTATACCGTGGTCCACACACAGGCGTGGTATGATTCTAACGTGTGATCCACCGTGGCATGATCTGAACAAGGATCCTGTGGCCCGGAACCGTGGTCGCGCGCTGGTCACGGGATTCGTGCGCTCGAGGAGGAGAGGGTTCGTGCAGTCGCACGATCATCCCCACCATGATTCCGACGATCATCCCCACGATCACGCCCACGGTCATGCTCACCACCCCACCGACCCTGCCACCTCCTCCTCCCTCTCCGCACCGGATCCGGCCCAGGAGGGGCGGGGGGGTGAGATCCCTCCCCCCTCTCCCCGTGGGGGACGGCCCTCACCCCCTGCCTCTCTCCCACGGGGAGAGGGGGGAGGGGGTGAGGGCCGTCCCCACCTGCCCGCGGCGGGATCGCTCAGATTCCTGTTCCACCACCACGCCCCGGCGTTCGACGATCCGGCGGTGCCACGGAGCGACCGCGGGATCTGGGCGCTGCGAGTCTCACTGGTTGGGCTGCTGACGACCGCGCTGATCCAGGCGGTGATCGTGGCGCTCAGCGGCAGCGTGGCCCTCCTCGCCGACACGATCCACAACTTTGCCGACGCGCTCACCGCGCTGCCGCTGTGGGTCGCCTTCACCGTGGCCCGACGGCCGGCCAACCGCAGCTACACCTACGGCTACGGCCGAGCGGAGGACCTGGCGGGCGTCGCGATCGTCGCGGTGATCTTTTTCAGCGCCTGCCTCGCCGCCTATGAGTCCTATCAGCGGTTGATCGATCCGCGGCCCCTGCGCTACGTCGGCTGGGTGGCCGGCGCCGCTATCGTCGGTTTCCTCGGCAACGAGCTTGTCGCCCGTCTCCGTATCTCGGTTGGTCGGGAGATCGGGTCGGCCGCGCTGATCGCCGATGGCCAGCACGCCCGTGTCGACAGCCTGACCTCGCTCTCCGTCCTCATCGGCGCGGCCGGCTCCCTCGCCGGCTACCCGATCCTCGACCCGCTCGTCGGCTTCCTCATCACCGTGGCCATCCTCCAGATCGTGCGCGAGTCCGCGGCCGCGATGTCGCACCGCCTGATGGACGCCGTGGACCCGTCGCTGGTCGACCTCGTCGAGCGGACGGCCCGCACAACGCCCGGCGTGCACGGCGCCCACGACGTGCGCGTCCGCTGGTTGGGCCACAGCCTCGAAGCGGGTCTGCACCTTGAAGTGGATGCCTCGCTCACCACGGCGGAAAGCCACGCCATCGCCGAGAAGGTCCGGCACCGACTGTTCCACGACGTGCCCCGCCTCGCCACGGTCTTCGTCCACATCGACCCGTGGAGCAGCGACGGGAGCGACCATCACGCCGTCACCGCGCACCACGCCACCCCGTCAACTCCGGAGAGCCACACTCCCGACGATCAGGAATCACCCCCGTAGGGCGGACTGGGATGGCATCGAGCAACCCACCTGATCTGCAATCTACGATCTGAAACCCGGAATCTCGGTCAGATGCCCTTGGCCGCGAGCTTCCAGATGAACTGGTCACGGTCGACGATCACGCGCTGGTGGGTCCCCTCGCCGACTGGCCCCGCCGAGTCGAACGCGGCCACGGCGAACGTGATCCGTCTCCCGTCGACCGCGGTCACCGTCGCCTCCGCGCGGACGCGCCGGCCGACCGGGGTGGGCGCGAGGTGGCGCACGTCGATCGCGGCCCCCAGCGTCTCCTCGTTCTCCTCCAGATGGCGGCGCACCGCATTCACCGCCGCACGCTCCATCAACTGGACGAGCGCGGAGGTGCTCAAAGCGGGGAGCGCTCCGGTGCCGAGCGCGCTCGCCGTGTTCGATTGGTCCACGATTACCGCGGACTCGCCCTTCAAGCCTACCCGAACGGGCATCGTCTCGCCTCCTGTGATCGTTCAGCCGTCAGAGACGGTCGACCGCGAATCGTCCGTATCTTACACGATTGCCTCCCACCACCCCCGATGATAGAATACGGACGAACGCACCCCCGGGCGGCGATGCCCTGAGCATCTTCACTGACGACTGCTGACTACTGACGACTACCTGGAGCGAGGCCGTCGATGGAACGCGTGGGGCGGGTCCTGGCAAGCGTATTGTTCGTCGTCGCGGTTGCGGTCACCTCATTCTACTTCGGCTACACCCTGCCGCGCCCGGCCGGCCGCCCCGTATTGCCGACGCCCACCCCGGCCGCGTCCGAGCCGGCCGATCAAGCGGCGCGCGAGCGGTTCGCCGTCTTCTGGGAGGCCTGGAATATCGTCGAACGCGAGTTCTACAACCGACAGGGCGTCGACTACGACAAGATGACCTACGGCGCGATCAAGGGGATGCTCGCGTCGCTCGATGATCCACACACGGCGTTCGCGACGCCGTCCCAGGCCCGGGTGAGCGAAGACGACATGCGCGGCACCTTTTACGGTGTTGGCATCCAGGTGGAGATGAAGGACGGGAAGCTGGTGGTGGTCGCCCCGGTCGACGACACTCCGGCTCAGCGCGCCGGCGTTCGTCCCGGCGACGTCATCGTCGCGGTCGACGGCCGCCCCCTGACGGGCGTGACCCTCACCGATGCCGTGACTCTGATCCGGGGACCGCGAGGGTCGCACGTGCAGTTGACGATCGAGCGCGCGGGGGGACAGGCGCTGAGCTTCGACCTGGTGCGGGCCGAGATCCGGATGGTGACCGTCAAGACCGAGATGCTCGATGGGCGCATCGCCTATATCAAGCTGAACAGCTTCTCGGCAACCGCCTCGGGCGATCTCCAGCGCGTCCTGCGTACCGTGCTGCGCGACCGTGTGGCCGGAATCATCTTCGACCTGCGGAACAACCCTGGCGGGCTCCTCCAGGCGGCGGTCGACGTGGCCAGCCAGTTTCTCAGGGACGGGGTAGTCCTGTACGAGGAGCGGCGCGACGGGCGGTTCGACCCCTTCTACGTCAAACCAGGTGGCCTGGCGCCCGACGTCCCGATGGTGGTGCTGGTGAACAAGGGAAGCGCCAGCGCCTCCGAGATCGTGGCGGGCGCGCTCCAGGACCGTGGGCGGGCGCTGCTGATCGGAGAGCAAACGTATGGCAAGTCGTCGGTACAGAACGTTCACCGCCTGAGCGATAGCTCGAGCGTGCGCGTGACGTTTGCCCAGTGGTGGACCCCGAACCGCCAGGATCTCAACCGGAAGGGGCTGGCCCCCGACCTGGTCGTGCCGCTGACCGACGAGGACCGCACCGCGGACCGCGACCCGCAGTTGCAGGCGGCGACACTGCACCTCCAGCAGGTCACCACGACCGGCGCCGCCGCCACGAGATAGACGGGTGACGCCACGCATTCAGGTGGGCCAGGCCCGTCACCACTGCTTCGGCTGTGGCACCGAAAACCCGATCGGGCTGCGGTTGCGATTCTCAGAGACGGCCGAGGGGGCAACGGCCGAGTTCGTCGCGTGCCCGGAGCACCAGGGGTGGGATGGGATCGTCCATGGCGGCATCATCCTGACGCTGCTGGACGAGGCGCTGTCCTGGGCCGTGCTGTACAAGTGCGGGGTTGCCGTGACCGCCGAGATCCAGGCGCGGCTGCGTCGACCGGCGCCCATCGGCATCCCCCTGCGCCTCGAGGCGACGGTGCGGGCGCAACGGCGGACCATCGTGGACTGCCAGGCGGCAATCCGAGATCCAGACGGGCACCTGCTCGCCGACGCGCACGCGCGGTTTGTGGTCGTCGGGGAACAACCGTGATGCCCGCGAGGGCGGGGGTCTGGGGGTGCCAGCCGGACACGTTCCGTCTGCGACCCTCGTGATGCCCGCGAGGGCGGGGGTCTGGGGGTGCCCCCCAGTCTCTCTCGCCCCGGGCGGGGTAGGGGACACCACTGCCGAACTGGCGTTCCGGACGCCTCTCACCCTTGACACGCCTGGTATAATTGGTTATGACGCAAGACGATTTCAAGGTGCTGGCGACCAACCGCCGAGCCCGCTTCGAGTACGAAATCTTGGAGACGTTCGAGGCGGGGCTGGTCCTGACCGGCACCGAGATCAAATCGGTGCGGGCCGGGAAGGCGAGCCTGGCCGAGGGCTATGCGCGCGTCGTGGGGAACGAAGCCTGGCTTGAGGACGTGCACGTCGCGCCCTATGCGCAGGGTGGGCGTGAGAACCCGGAGCCACGGCGCCGGCGCAAGCTGCTGCTGCACCGCGACGAGATCCGGCGGCTCGCCGACCGGCTCGGCCAGCAGGGGTTGACTCTGGTGCCGCTCCGCCTCTACCTCAAGGACCGCCGGGTGAAGGCGGAGTTGGGGCTGGCACGCGGGAAGAAGCTGTACGACAAGCGCGAGGCCATCGCCGAGCGCTCGGCCCAGCGCGAGATCGAGAGAGCCATCAAGACGCGCTGAGCCCCGTCAGGGCGGGGGCCTGGGGGTGTCCCCCAGAGCAAAGACCCGTCAGGGCGGGGGCCTGGGGGTGTCCCCCAGAGCAAAGACCCGTCACGGCGGGGGCCT
>JACPQP010000333.1 GCA_016190465.1 Chloroflexota bacterium | reverse complement strand
CGGGACAAACGGGGCAACTGTCGCCTCGGACCGAAGTAGCAGGTACCCTGCCAACCCAACCAGCAGGTGGCTATGGCCACGCACGCGCGCCTCCCCACAAAGCTGTTTCGAGCGGTTCCGCTCCTCGCTCACCCAGGCGGTTGGCGATGGCGTCGAGCCAGGGACGGACCTCATCGTCGTCGACCTGTACGGCGTCCCGGTCGACATCCGCAGGCGGTTAGCGATGGCGTCGAGCCAGGGACGGACCTCACCCACCGTTCCTGAGCCGAGCCCGACGCGGGGAGGGGGAGACGCGGAGACATGAGGTCTTTGGGCCACACCTCCGCCGCGCGCTCGTCGATCTCGCCACGGGGAGGCAGCGCAGGCGAAGTGGGGCGCCGTGCTATCAAACTACGCACCGGATTGGCGCAGTGGGCAGCATCGTGGTATATTCTGGGCAATGTAAGGCCACCTCGGTACGCTGCCGAGCCAGGCACGTGCTTCAGAAGAGCCGATGATGAGCGCCAGGACACGGATGATTCTAACGGAATTGCGCCGTCGCTTCGAGGCCCTCTACGGTCCGCGGCTCGTCCGGCTGGTCCTCTTTGGCTCCCACGCCCGGGGTGACGCCGAGCCAGAGTCGGACATCGACGTGCTGGTGGTCCTTGAGGGAGCGGTGGACCCGGGAGAGGAGATCTCTCGAACCGGCAGGGCGGTCGCCGAACTGTCGCTGAAGCACGATACGGTGATCTCCTGCACCTTTGTCTCGCGCGATCGCTATCTCAACGAGCAGAGCCCCTTCCTGATGAACGTCCGCCGGGAAGGCATCGCGGCGTGACGTCTGAGCAGGTCGCCTTGCTCCGGAAGGCGCGCGAGAGCTTACGGGCTGCACTGCTACTGGCGGATCAAGGTCTACATAACAGGCGCACCGGGCCAAAGAGGCCAGAGCGATCCTGCCCGGTGTAGCAGTACGGCGAAGGGTGACCATCGCCGAAGTGCGGCCCCAGCGTGTTGAACACCGTGATCTCTAGCTCATTCTCACGCCCACTCTCACTCCCCCCTCTCCCCGTGGGAGAGGGGCTGGGGGTGAGGGCCGTGCCGCCGTCGTGCAGCGCCGCGGTGATGTCGAACCGGTAGGGATGCCAGAGCCGGACGCCGCACGGCTGACCGTTGACGCTCACCTCCGCGGTGCCGCGCACCCGGCCCAGATCGAGGACCACCGCCCCACTGTTCGGCAGGCCATCGAACGTGCGGCGATAGCGGATGCCGCCGACGTAGTGGGGGAGGCCCTGGTCTCGCCAATCTCCCAGGCGAATGGCGCCCGGCCCACAGTCGAACCGCACCGGCCGGGCGAAGGCAGCGCCGGCCAATGTGCCCACCGGCATCTCCACGCGGAATGCCAGCGCGCGCTCTGGGCGTTGCGGATGGGGTAGATGGGCGGTGCCGTCGACGAGGTCGAGCGGCTCGCCGTCCAGGACGGCACTGGCGGCCCCTCGAATGGAGACGTACACCCGCTCCGCCCCCGGCGGGACCAGGCAGCGATACCAGGCGACACGTGTCCCGGCCTCGGGATGCGGATCAAGCACAAGGCCGGGGACCGGCCGAACCGGCACCTCAGGTGTCAGCCAGTTGCCCTCGGGGAGCGGGTGACCGTAGGGCTCGATCGCGTCGGCGGGCAGGAAGTGGAAGAACCCCCGCAGGTGCGGCGCTCCTTCCGACGTGACGACCAGGCGCAGCTCGTTCGCGCCGGCCTCGAGCGTAACCGGCGCCACGAGCTCGCCCCTCCCCTCGCCGACCGGCTCGCCGTTTGCCCACGCGGCGGCGAGGCCACTCGTGCGAACCCGGAGCAGCGCCGTCATCACGGCGCCCGTCTGGTTGACCGCGGCCGTGCGAACCGCGCACGATTCGCCCGCGGGCACTCGGCCCAGGTGGATGAACTCCTCGGGGACGTATCCCTTCGGGCCCAGGTAGGACCAGTGGAAGGGATCCTTCTCGATCCCGTACCGGGGCGAGTACCAGCACGGTCTCCAGGCGCCCTCGTCTGCCCGAGCCAGGACCTGCTCGCGGGTTGTGCCCGCGGGATAGGGTCCACTCGTCTCGAGGAAGGGGGCGAAGCTGCACAGCGCCGATCCCCACGGACTCGCCGGAGGCCGATCCGAGGTGCTCTCCTGATACTCCAGCCGCCGGATCTCCACGGAGAGCGGTCCCGGATAGGGAGGCCAGTCGAGGTCGCCGTAGCGGTTGTCGGTTGTCGGCAGCAGCTCGCACTGCCAGGTCAAGCCCAGATCGATCGCCTCTGAAATCTGCGACTGGGAATCCGCGTCCCGCTCGGGGGACGGCTCGCCGCCGAAGACGAGGATCGCCGCCGGGCTCCGGCTGAGGTCCAGCTCCACCGTCGTCGTCTCCGCGTCCCGGGCCACGACTCGGGCTGATCGCACCGAGCCATCGTACGGGTCCCACTGCTCGACCGGCCCTGTCTGGCAGACCGTGACCGTCATGCGCTCGGGGACGGTCGGCCACTCCTCGACGCGACCGGTGGGGACGAGATCGACGGGGTCCAGCTTGACGGGCTGACCAGCCACGACGAGTCGGCCGAAGCTGGCCGGATCCCTGTACCGGACGAACCGGTTCTCGCGCTCCTCGGGCGGCGGGAAGGTGGCACGCGGGACGATGAGATACAGGTCGCGCCCGTCGACCTGACGGTGCAGCGCGCGCACGTCGCCGACGACCGGCGGCGCAAGGTGCTCGTGAAGGAATGCGGTCACCTGATGGGCCGTGGCGACGAAGGCGGCCAGCCCACCGCCGGGGCCGCGGAACTGCCAGACCGCGTCGCCGGATCGGCACTCGATCGGCAGCAGCTCCGCCATCAGGGCCGCGATCTCGGCATCCTGGCCCTCCCCGTCGGCCGCCTGCTCCGGCAGCGCCCCGACGAACAGCGCGAGGCCGCCCGCCTGCACCAGCCGACGGGCCTGCTGGAGCGCGCCGAGCGGGACATAGCGCGTCCGCGGGAAGATGAGCGCACGGAAGCGCTCGCCCGCGACCTGGAGATGCCCATCCCGCACCTCGCCCGCGAGCAGCGAGTCCTCGTCGATCACGTCGAAATCCTGACCGGCCTTCTCGATCGCGCCGGTCCCGTCCCGCCGGTCGTCGCGATAGGCCAACCCCTGGTTGCGCCAACTGACGTTGCCGGCGAGCTCCCAGAACGCCCGGGTCGTCTCGTATGATTCGGGGGCTGGACCGCTCAAGGGCAGGTCTGCCTGGATCGCGGACGAGGGGTAGACCAGCGCGACATCGCACCGGTGTGCTCCCTGGCTCAGCGTTGCGCAGAGGCGGGCGACGGTCTGGGCGAAGAGCGGGTAGTGCTGCCAGTAGGGCTGACGCCAGCAGGTGCTCGGGGGAGCCCACTCCCACCAGCTCCCCTTCGTGCTGTAGTAGACCGAATGGGGGTGATACAGCGTGACACCCTGCTGGAGCCAGGGCAGCAGCCAGTGAAACGTCTCCTCCAGGGTGCCGCCCCATCCGGACGAGTGGAACGCCTCGAACCAGACTCGCGGTCGTCCGTAGAGATGCGCCAACGAGCTGTGCACCCTGGTCTCGCCGTTGTGGTCGTTGCCCGGGGCCAGGAACCAGCGGTGCGTGCGCGGGTAGTCGTGGTAGGCGAGCTGGCCGACGAGGGGATCGCCGTGCCGAGCGCGCTGGATCTGGTCGCAACTGACCAGCATCCCGTGCCGCACGTGCCAGTCGTGGAGCGGCTTGAAGAACGCCTCTTCGGCCAGCTCGGCCATCGCCCGCCGGTAGGCGACGCGGGCCGCGGTTCCCGCCGGCCGGGTGTCGAACAGGTCCGGGAGATGGGCGAGGAGGTCGGCGCCGGTTCGCCGGCGGAACGCAGCCGGCAGGCCGGGTGTCCAGGTAGCCAGCGGGCGCAGCTCGTCCTGGAAGCTGCCGGCGATGACGCTGCCCAGATAGCGGCCCAGTCGTCGCTCCCACTGGCCGTGGGTGACGTCGAGCAGGGCCGCGGCGGCCGCGGGCTGGCAGATGTCGCAACGCTCGATGCCCAGATGCGCGCCGGTAGGCGGGCCGGGCCGGTGGAAGTAGACGTGGTCGTCGATGGTGGCCAGCGCCTCGGCGCCGGCCGGAAGCGCCTCGGCGGACCGGGCGCGCTCGAGCATCCGGGCAGCGAACGGGGGGTTTGCGTCGACCAGCTCCCGGATCAGGCGGCTCTGCCCGAAGCCGATGCGGTCGTAGAACCAGAGCTGCATGCCGAGCCGCTCGGCGACGGCGCAGGCGTGCGCGACGACGTCCCACCACTCGTCGGAGAACCAGGCCGGATCGTCGGCCGGGCTCCCCTGGTACGGCGCATCGGGCGCCAGGCTGAAGATCACCAGGGCCGGGATTCCCCCTTCGTGGAAGCGCTGGAGCTCCCACTCCACGCGTTCGGGTGTGACGCGCTCGGCGCCCCACCACCAGGCCGGCGTCGGCCGGTAGGCGGCCGGCGGGTTCTCGAAGGTGGACCGCAGGGTGATCGGCGCAGTTGTGTTCGGCATCATCTTCCTCCAACCGGATGGAGAGTAGGGGGGCGCTGGGCAATTCCGCGCCACTGCCGCATCAGGACGACTCTCACCCCCAACCCCCATAAGCGCTAGCTTAGGGCCTCGCACGGCGGGACCGGGGGCCGACCCACGAACAGTCCAGATGGACTGTTCGTGCCCCAGGTGACCGGAAGTTAGCGCCTATGCCCCCAACCCCTCTCTCACGCTGCGGGAGAGGGGCACGACGGGAAGCGCGTGAGAGCGGCGCTCACTCCCCTCTCCCGCAGCACAGGAGGGGGGGTGGCCGCCGTTGTCGGGCGGGCGATGTGACCAGTATAGCACGAAGGCCCGTCTGGTGG
>JACPQP010000286.1 GCA_016190465.1 Chloroflexota bacterium | reverse complement strand
TCCATGTGCGGGGGCGAGGCTACCGAGGTTCTGGCCATGCAGGACCGGTTCTTCGTCGACTGGAAGAACTCGTACAACGCGCTGATCCGGTTCAGCACCGGCGCCGTCGGCGTCGTCACCTCCAACCGGGCGTCGGGGGCCCGAGTGTTGCGCTTCGAGGTGCACGCCCGAGCGCTGGGGGCCTACATCGACATGCCGTCCCGGGCCGAGGTGTGGACCGATAACGGCAAGGAGCCTCTCGTCCTCACGGGGGCCGCGCTCACAGGCAGCGCCAACGAGCAGGACTACGAGGGCACCCTGGCGGCGCACCGCCACTTCGTCGAATGCATCCGGCACAACCGGCAGCCCCTCACGTCGTTTCAGGAGTGCCTGGGCACCATGCGCCTCGTCGAGCAGATGGAGGGGGTGTGATGGCAGTCGATATGACCCACGCCAAGCGCATCAGTCGTGACCAGATCACCTACGTCTTCGGGGCGGATCAGCCACCGGTGGCCGACGTCTCACCCGGCGAGCGGGTGGTGTTCGAGACCCTGGACGCCGCCGGCGGCCGGATCCGGACCCACGACGACGCCCTCCGGATCTTGCTGCCCCATACCCGGGCCAACCCGGCCACCGGCCCGGTGCGCATCCGGGAAGCCCAGCCGGGCGATACCCTGGCCGTGACCGTCGTCGACATCCACATCGACGCGGTCGGCTACTGCCGAATCAAAGCCGGCAGTGGCGTCATCATCGACGAGCTACGGCCGCCGGTCGCCAACCTGATCCCAGTGCGCGATGGCGTCGTCGCCTTCAACGATCGGCTCCGCTTCCCGGCCCGGCCGATGATCGGCGTGGTCGGCGTCGCGCCGGCCGCGGGCTCCGTCCACACCTTCTACCCCGGCCCGCACGGCGGGAACCTGGACATCAATGCCCTGGGCGTCGGCGCCACGGTCTACCTGCCGGTGGCGGCGCCCGGCGCGCTGCTGGCTCTCGGCGACGTCCACGCCTCGATGGGCGACGGTGAGCTGACCGGGGGCGGCATCGACATCAACGCCGAGGTGACCGTCCAGATCGAGCTGCGCCGGGGGCTGAGCTGGCGCCGGCCGGTGATCGAAACGGCCGACGCCTGGTGCACCTGCGCCAACGGCCCGACGCTGGCCGAGGCCATCCGCCTGGCCACCGGCGACATGGCGACCCTCCTGGCGCAGCGGCTGCAGATGAGCCGCGAAGAGGCCTTCATCCTGATCGGCGCGGCCGGCGATGCCCGCATCGGCCAGGCCGCCGGGCTGGACATCGACGCCACCGCCTGCGTCCGTATCGACAAGCTGATCCTCCCGGCGGCCTTCTGATGCCAGTGTCACTTCTTCTGAGCGTGAGGTTCGTGATCACCGAGCGATTGACAGCAACTCTTCCACCTTGGCCAGGATGCGGTCCATCACCAGGCGGAGACCCCGCTCGCCGTACTCCACCGAGGCCTGCTGCGGCGGTCGCCGCCCCCCGACGCCGATGAGGTCCTTCGGATCGGCCGGGAGCCGGCTCAGGTCGACGCAGTCCGGCCGCAGCACCATCAGCAGCGACGTCTCCCACCCCGCGGCGTGGTCGCCCGCGTCGGGGATCTCGTCCCGGACCAGCTCGTAGCCGGTGACCGCCCAGGCTCGGGCCTTTCCGCGCAGCGAGTACAGCTCGACCGCCGCCCGGGCGTGGCGCAGCAGCGGGTAGTGTCCGGCCAGGACGACGATCGCCTTGAACCCGAGGCTCTCCACCTGCTGCAGCATGTGCACCAGGAGGCGAACGTAGAACTGGTCCTGCTCGGCCGGCGAGGTCTCCATGTAGCCCGGAGCGAAGTTGGACCGGGGCAGGCCCATCTTCCCGGCGATCTTGCCCTCCGGATCGTGGTCGGCCTCCATCAGGTTCGACTCCCGGTTCTCGCCCCAGAAGAGCGCGGGGAAGACCAGCCCGCCCCCCTCCTCGGCCAGGCGCACCGCCATCGCGTGCGCCTTCACCGCGTCGTTGCCCACGCACAGGTGCTCGCCGTGCCACTCCAGCGTCCCGATCGGCAGATACGCCACCGCGCGGCGCGTGCGCGCCGCCACGATCTCGTGGGGCAACATCTCCTCGTAGCGGACCTTCGGCATCTCGTCCTCCTATCGTCCAGCTTGCTCCAACGATGATACACCGGTCCGATCACCGGGCGCCAGTCCGCGCGCGCCTCAACGGCGGGACGACGTTGCCGCAAGCTGCTCGTGGGCGTATACTCCCTCACGTCAGTGTCGCTGACCGGCCGACCGGGCCCCCCTGCCCCCCCTCACAGACTTATGGTCCCCTTGGGGGCGAGGGCGCGGACCTCACCCCCCTGCGAAAGGAGCATCTGCCAAATGGCACCCGACCGTCGCTCGGCAAGCGGCAAGATCACCGGTGGCGAGGTGCTGGTGCGCGCGCTCGTCGCCCACGGTGTCCAGAACATCTTCACGCTCTCGGGCAACCACCTGCTCTCCATCTACGACGCCGCGCTCGACCACGGCCTCCGGCTGATCGACACGCGCCACGAGGGCGCCGCCGCCCACATGGCCGACGCCTGGGCCCGCGTGACCGGCCAGCCCGGCGTCTGTCTGGTGACCGCTGGCCCGGGGCACACCAACGCGCTCACCGGCATCGCCACCGCGTACGCGGTCGACAGCCCGGTCATCTGGCTGAGTGGCCAGAGCGAAGCGGAGCGTCGCGACCAGGGGGCGATGCAGGAGATCGACCAGGTGGCGCTGGCCCGTCCGGTGACGAAGTGGGCTCGCGAGCTGGCCGACCTCCGCCGGCTGCCCGATCTGGTGGCCACGGCGTTTCGGGTCGCCCAGACCGGACGGCCCGGGCCGGTGCACCTCAGCTTGCCGGGCGATCTCGTCGACTCGACGATCGACGAGGCCGACGTCGCCTTGCCGCCGGTCATCGACTGGCGCCAGGCCACGCGGTCGCCCGGCCCGCCACCGCTGGTCGAGCAGGCCGTGGCGTTGCTGGCCGGGGCCGAGCGCCCGGCGATCATCGCCGGCGCGGGCGCCTGGTGGAGTGGCGCCGGCCCGGCCCTCCAGTCGTTCGTCGAGGCGACCCACATCCCCGTCTTTACCATCGACTCGGCTCGCGGTCTGATTTCCGACGACCATCCGCTCTGCTTCGGCTACCCCGACCCGCTGCTCAACGCGGCGGGCAAGCTTCTCGCGCGCGCGGACGTCGTCCTCCTCTTCGGAAAGCGCCCGGATTTTCGTCTGCGCTTCGGCCAGCTCTTCGCGTCGGAGGCCCGGATCATCGCCGTCGAGGCCGAGCCGGCCGACCTCGCCCGCAACCGCACACCAACGGTCGCCATCACCGGGAGTCCGGCGGCGGTGGCCGAGCAACTGCTGGGCGCCTCACAACTGCACCGCTGGCCCCGTCGCCCCTGGCTCGAGGAGTTGGAGCGTGCCCGAGCCGAGCAGCACACCTGGATCGACACCGTCGGGCAGTCAGAGGACGCGCCGCTGCACCCGCTCCGGATCCTGCGAGAGGTGTGGGCGCTGCTCGGCGAAGACTACTGCCTCACCTTCGACGCGGGTGACTTCATCCAGTGGGCCCGGGCGGCGCTTCCGGCCCGCCAGGTGGGCCGGTGGCTGCGGCTCGGCCCGATGGCCACGCTTGGCTGCGCGATCCCGTTTGCCGTCGCCGCGAAGCTCGCCCGGCCCGAGGCGCGCGTCTTCGCCCTGACTGGGGACGGCGGCGTCGGCTTCTACGGCTTCGAGTTCGACACCGCGGTGCGCCACCGCCTGCCCTTCGTCACGGTCGTCGCGAACGACGCGGCCTGGGGCATGGAGAAGATGCAGCAGATCGGCACCTTCGGCGCCGATCGCATCGTGGCCGCCGACCTCCAGCCCACCCGTTACGATCGCATCGTCGAGGCGCTGGGCGGCCACGGGGAGTACGTGACCGACGCCGGCGAGCTGCACCCGGCGCTGGAGCGGGCGCTCGCCAGCGGCAAGCCGGCCTGTGTGAACGTGACGGCCCGCATGGTGCCCTCGGCGACGACGCTGGCCGCTATCGAGCGCAAGCGCGAAAGACGGTAGGCAGTTCGGCCACCAGCAGAGTCACGCGCCCGAACGGTGTGGCGACCACCCGCACCCCGCCGGTGAGTCCGGTCCCTTCCAGTATGGCGCGCTCGTCGCCCCCTGGCCCGGAGCCGAGCGCGAGTAACCACTCGACCGGTCGAGGCCAATACCGCGCCTCGCTCGTGGCCCCCAGCACGACCACCAGCCGCCCGCCCGGCCGCAGGACGCGCGCCACCTCGGAATAGAACGCCCGCTCCCGGACGTAGCCGGCCGGAAACGTGGCGACGACCGTGTCGAAGGATGAGGCGGTGAAGGGCATCACTCGCGCATCGGCGCGCACGAGCCGCGCCGCCGGGGCGCAGCGGCGCGCCAGCGCAATCATCGCCGGCGAGCAGTCGAGTCCGACAACTTCGTGTCCGGCCTCACTCAGCGCGGCCAGCAAGTGGCCGGGTCCCGGGCCGATCTCGAGGATGCGCCGGCCGACGACCGCGGGCAGCGCCTCTCGCTGCCAGTGCCGCCACCGCCCGCCGGAGACGATCCAGCTCACCGCGTCGTAGGCGAACGCCAGCTCGTTGTACAGCCGCTCGAAGAGCCAACCGAGCACGAGCCGCACGAGCGATCGATGCGCGCCTGGTGCGCATGCGTTCATCCGGGTCCATCTGCGGGTTTCGAGCTCCCCGAGCCCGAGGCTCCGGCTGACGGCTGACTGCCTGCGACCAGGTACGTAGCCAGCAGTGATTCGCGGCCACCCATCAGTCGGAGGCTGTGCGACGGCTGCCTGGTGCCGCTGACGACTGATCACTGATGACTGACGGCTACTCAGGCTTGCCGCTCCAGCCGCTTGAGCTTGTCCGCGTTCTCCCCGAGAAACGCACGAATCTCGGAGGCCATGTCGAGGATCTTCTCCCACTGCTCGACGTACAGCGTGATCGGGAACCGGCCCAGACCGTAGAGGCTGACGCCACCCTTCTCCGAGACCTTCAGATGGATACCGCGGCTGCTCCGACTCTTCAGGCGTTCGTTCTCGGCGCGAAGCCGGTCGAGCTCCGCCTGCAATTCTTCCGAAGTAGGCATGCTGACCTCCAACAGTTTATGGTAATGTGATTGACCTGGGGGGACACCCCCAGGCCCCCCGCCCTCGCGGGGAGTAGGCCCGCTGCTTCCGGCGGTGAAGACTGGCTGGGGGACACCCCCGGGCCCCCCGCCCTCGCGGGGAGTAGGCC